>NZ_JBFHGM010000021.1:0-36036 GCF_041583095.1 Draconibacterium sp. | reverse complement strand
CGATCGGCACCCTGCTCCAAAAAAGCAACTGCCGTTTCCCAGTCGCGGATGCCACCCGAAGGTTTTACCTGCATTTTATCGCCAACGGTTTTTACCATCACCTCAATGTATTCAGGTTTGGCGCCACCCGGGCCGAATCCGGTTGATGTTTTTACAAAATCGGCACCTGCTTCATACGATAATTCGCAGGCTTTGGCAATTTGCTCCAAGGTTAAATGGCCACTCTCCTGGATAACTTTTACCAGTACATTGTGTTGATGAGCCACTTCAACTACAGCTTTAATATCGTCGCGAACGTAATCGTATTCGCCCGATAAAAAGCGGCCGATATTCATAACCATATCAATTTCGTCGGTACCGTCTTCAATCGCCTGCTTGGCCTGAAAAGCCTTTACCGGTGTTGCATCAGCTCCGTGCGGAAAACTAAGCACGCACGACACTTTTACCCCACTGTCTTTCAACAATTCTTTGGCGGCTTTTATATCGCAAGGTTTCACACACATACTAAAAACCTTATTCCTAATGCACATTTCTGCATTGGCTTTCAAATCGGCCAGTGTTTGTTCCGGCTTCAAAACCGCATGGTCGATGGTTTGTGCTACTTGTTCTTTTGTATACATATTCTAATCTTCCATTTCTTTTAAAATCTGCTCTACCTGCTCGTTGGTTTTAGTCAGTTTGTCTTTGCAGATTTTTAGCAACACCGATACGCGTTTTACTTTTTCGGCCAGTTCATCCACATCCAACTCTTCGTTTTCAATTTTTTCAAGAATTTCTTCTATCTCGGCCATCGCCTCGCTGTATGAAACCTTTTTAGTTGCCATTGTCTTATTTTTTTGTGATTAATGAGATTGATTTGACTTTATTCATTTATGCTATTATTCGTCTTTTTCACTTATGCGGCTGTAAAATTTCCTTAAATAGCTTCGGCTATTCGCGTCAATTTTACCTTGCCTAAGCAAAAAATACTTCATAATATCTCTAAAAAATAAAATCAAAACAGTCTCTTACTTTTTACTTTTCCATCGGCAAAACGTGTTTCCAGTTCTTCACCAACTGCCACATCTTTGCTCGATTTTATTATTTTACCTTCTTTCAAAGTTAGTGTAAATCCTCTTTTTAATACATTTTCAGGATTCAATAAACGTACTGAGTTTTCGTTTATCAGAATGCGATCACGTTCTTTCGCCAGCACATTTCGCACACGCCCGGATAACATATCCTGCTGATGATTCAATTTTGCATCCGCTTTAAACACAGCCTCTCCAACCAACCGTCTCAGAATCCGTTGTGTTTTGCCGATATTATTTTTAGCCTCTACAAACCACACCGAAAGTCCGGAATCAAGTTGATGCCTAAGTTCAGTCAACTCGTTGTGCTTTTTAAACGAAAACAGACTCACATTTTGCTGCAATTCGTTGCCTCGTTTGCTTAACTCTCGTTGCCTGTCGTTAATAAAATCGGCTACTGAATATTTTAAACCTTCGGCTACTCGTTCCAGCTTTTCCTGCTGCGTATCCAATGTTTCGCGGGTTAGCTGCACAATGTCATTTTCCAGTTCGAGCAAACGCTCGTAGTAACGTTCAACACCGCTAACAAAAAATTCGGCCACCGCTGTTGGTGTTTTCATGCGGGTATGCGCCACAAGGTCGATAATCGTATCATCTTTTTCGTGACCAATTCCGGTAATCACCGGCAACGAAAACTGGGTAATATTCATCGCCAGGTCGTAGTCATCAAAACTACTCAGATCGGCTGTGGCACCACCGCCACGAATAATTGCTACCGCATCGAAAAAATCGTCGTGCGCAAAAATCCGTTCCAACGCACGAATAATTGACGGTACGGTTTCCGCGCCCTGCATATACGCCTCAAACAGTTTGGTGTAGAATTTAAAACCGTATTCGTTGTTTTCCAGCTGGTTCATAAAATCCTGGTAACCCGCAGCCGTTGCCGACGAAATAACAGCGATTTTTTGTGGCACCAGCGGCAGCGCCAGTTCCTTGTTCATATCAAAAACACCTTCGGCCTTCAAACGATTTATAATCTCTTTTCGCTGCATGGCCATGTCGCCAACCGTGTAAGTGGGGTCAATGTCTTTAATATTCAAACTCAAACCATACGCCGGATGATATTCAACCGTTGCCTGAACCAACACTTTTATACCCTCGGTAAAAAGCTGCCCGGTAGTGGTTTCGAAATACGGTTTTAGCATGCGGTAAGTGTACGACCAGATTGTGGCCCGCGAACGCGCCGTTATTGTGTTTCCTTCCTTTTCAATCAACTCCAGGTAACAGTGGCCGCTTCGGTTATGCTTTAACTCGCTCACTTCGGCCACTACCCACACCGTTCCCGGAAATGCATCAAGCAATGCATCTTTAATTAATCCGTTTAATTGAGAAAGGGTGAGTTGCTGGTTCATTGTTACCTGATTTTATTGATATTAAAGGTTTCAATACTGTTTTTTGTTTTTAGCACAAGCAGAAAAATCCCCGGTTCTGCAGTTCCCAGATCATTCAGGGTAACGGTTGGAGAAGCCGGAATTTGCCAGCTTTTTACCACCCGTCCATCCAGTGCATAAAGTTTTATATCGAGGTTGTCTGCCTGATGGTTTGTTGTAGCCTGCAAAACGATTTGGTCTTGCACAGGATTTGGGAAGACAATCCATGTTTTATTTTCTGAAGGAACTTCCACCGACAGAGGATTCAGCAAAGAAGTGGCTTCCCGCATATTGGGCACACCGTAACCCTGCAACGAATCGGGGGTTGAATACAGGTGTCCGCTTTTCTCCAGGGCATCCTTTATTTCCTCAGCCGATTTTTCAGGGTAGGCCTGCCACAGCGAGGCTGCCATTCCGGCCAATACCGGCGAAGAGAATGAGGTTCCATTGGCCATTCCTACTGTTCCGTTAGATCGTTGCAAAGCCGTTTGGTAGCCCATTGCCGACACATTTGGTTTTAAAGCCCCATCAACAGCCGGACCGGCAGATGAGAAATAGGCCGGTTCAAAATTCATATCCACCGCACCTACACCAATTACATTTATTCCGTCGGATGGTGCCACAATACGAAACCAGGAATTGTCCCGCTCGTTACCGGCACTTGAAAACACGAGTATACCCCGGGAAGCTGCAATATTAGCCCCGCGTGTTACACGTGTTGTTTTTCCGTCCATATCGGCATAAGTATGGTTGGTTGAGGCATCCTGAAATTCGGTATACCCCAGCGAGGAATTAATAATATCAACTCCAACGCTGTCGGCAAACTCAGCTGCTGCCACCCAGTTGTCTTCTTCAACAATGTATTCAGAATCGTTGTCTTCCGAACGCAATAACCAATATGAAGCTTTGGGTGCAGTGCCGATTAGTTCTCCGGGAATATTTCCTCCCATGCAGGAGAGTACACTCATACCGTGGTAATTGGTAGCATAAAAATCAACGGCGGGATTTACAAAATCCTTGGTTCCTAAAATCTGGTTATTCACCCACAGGCTGTCGAAAGCCGGCAACTCATCAACTTTATAAAAGCCGGCATCCAACACAGCAATTTGCATTCCCTGTCCGCGAAAGTTTTCATTGTGCAACAATTGCCCTTCCATTAATCCGACCTGATACACCGAACTACCATACAACGAAGTATCAATAGGTGCTGCATCAACAGAACTTTCGTCTGCAAACTTATTAAATGTACTTTTGGTACTTAAATCGGGTTTCGTTAGCTGAACTTCAGTGACAAAACTCCAGTACCCGAGGCTGTCGGCCAAAGTTGCCGAATCGCAGCGCACAGTAATCCCATTTAACCATTTTGAAGTGTGCACCAACTCCACATCGAGCGTGAGCACCGAGTCGATATAATTCTGATTTACCGGCAGATCTAATGAATCGATAGCTATATTTTGATTGATACGGCGCTGAATAGCGCGCTCTGAAAGATATAGTTCAGGATTGTCAAGCGAATACTCCGAATTATTTTTATCGGTAAAACCGATCCAGAAATAATTCTGCGCACTAACTTGTTGCAAACCCATTAAAAGCATGCCAAGGAGTAAAATTATATACCTCATTCTTTAAAATCTTCTGTTCTTTGCGTAATGAGAAGTTTGCTTAGTACCAACAACAGTGCTGCGAACGTTTCTCTTACACCTTACCAATAAAAAAGCCAAGTTAATGAATAAATAGCTTTTTACCTTGAAGGGAAAACAGTTTTATCGCTGTCGTTGGTCGCGCATCATATATTCCGACGGGTCTTGCAAAAACTTTTCCGGATCGGGGATGGAACCTTTGTTTTTTTCCAGATCTTTCATTTTTAGGTTATCGACACTGTCGCGAACAGCTGGATTCAGAATTTGCCCGCTATCGTAATAAAGTGTGTACTGCAGGTTGCCCTCCTTATCAAAGTATTTCCATTCGCCGTGGCGCAGGTTATTCCGGTATTGGGCAACCATTTCCTGACGGCCGTTTTCGTAGCTCACCAGAAACAAACCATGCCGCATTCCCAGTTTCATCTTGCACTGCATGTAAGGTTCGCCACTTTTATAAAAGATCTGGTAATTGCCGTCTTCCTTATCGTTAACCCACTCTTTTTCTTCCATCACATCGCCGGTATCGTAATACTTATGCGATTTCCCGTATTTCAAACCATGTTTGTATTCTTCGTCGGCAGTAAGCTGTTCATTCTTGTAAATTTTCCAGACACCTTCCTTTTGCTGATTTACATAGTTTCCTTCGGCCACTTTCTTTCGCCAAACATCAAACAGTTGCGTGTAGGCCGTATCGCCTTTATACTCGATAAGTGCTTTAACCTGCCCCCCGGGATGGTAGCGTTTCCACTCTCCTACCGGTTTGTCGTCCTTAAAATGTCCTTCGTATAACAAACGCCCGTTGTCTTGCTTTTTTTGCCAAAACCCCTGGCGCAAACCATTGGCATCGGTTTGGTTTGTTTGTGCAAAAACCAAGGTCGGAAGAAAGATCAGTAAAGCAAGTAAGTATCTCATAACACACTATTTTAGGTAGAACGCGAAATTAGGGATTTATTTCAGTTGGCATAAAAAAAGCTTTCCATCAATCGATGAAAAGCCTCCAATATGCAATTAAAAGATGTCTTTAATAAATCTCTTTGGTCATGCGCTCAGTAGCCGTCATGTAGTAGCGTGCAAAGTTATCGTCTTTCATAAAAACGGTAAGTTCCTCGCGCCAGCCTTCTGCTTCTTCCGATAGTTCGGCAATACGACCGGCGGCTTTTTTATCATTTGGATCGGCACGAAATGCTTTAATCACCGGGATAAATTCATCCATCCAGTCTTCGTAACGGTCCATCAGTTTTTGCTGATCGGCTTCCAATGGAAATTCAGTTTTATCGTTCAATACTTTTGCTGAAAGTTTTTCTCCTGCCACAACACCGGCTCCAAGGGTTAAGCCCAATTTTGTTAGAAAGCTTCTTCTGGTTTCTTCGTATTCGTTGCTCATTTCTGCATTTTTTATTCCACATTTCACAAACACAATTCTGGAGGGAATGTTTAACTAAGGAGTAAAAAAGCCCCTCCGCAAAATGTTAAATGCTAATTGTCTTATAACTCCACAGACACTTTTTTTCAGTATCAACCTTATTCATTACTTCACTATCTTTCTATGCATAAGCTTCTTCCAGCTCTTTCAAAGCTTTCACAAACAGCTCTAACAATACTAAGCCAATTATTACGAATACTAATCTTCTTCTTACAAATACTAAAGGACACAATAAATTATTCTTATGAAAAATACTTTTGGGTAAACCAATTAGGACGCAAAATGTATACGAACAAGAGCAACTCCAAAAAATCATTGTATAGATTACTATGCAAATTTCGAAACCTTTTATTCTGTATCACTCTCTTTTCGGCATTGTTTTCTTCAACAATAAGCAGCGCACAAGAGGCGATTCTGTCGGCAGGTAAAACCGTCAAAAATTCCAATTACATTATGAGCTATTCCATTGGGGAACTATCAATTGCTACCTATAAAAAAACAACGGTAACCTTAACACAGAGACAGCAGCAAGGAAACCTGATTATTACCTCGTTAAATGAGATAGAGAATTCAGGGATTCTGGCAAAAGCCTACCCTAACCCAACCAGTAACTTTATAATGCTAAGCATTGAAGGCAATAACACCAGCGATCCGGAATACACTTTAACCAATGTTAGCGGGAGTCTACTGTTATCTGAGAAAAACCTTTCCGAACAACAAAACATTTCCATGAACCAATATAAGAGTGGCATTTACTTTTTAACCGTATCAGACAGGAGGAATAACAACATCCACACCTTTAAAATTATTAAACAATAATATTTCAAACCCAATGTTATGAAAAAAATCAAGGCTTTTCTATTCATGTTCTTATTAGGTCTGGGGACTTTGTTGGCGCAAACACCCGGTGCTTTAATTACCAAGCAGTTTTACGTGACGCCGAAGGTAAAATAATTAGTAACCAGGATGTTGGTATACAAATAAGTATTCTGCAACAAAGTGCATCCGGTGAGTTAGTATTTCAGGAAAAACACTCAGCCAGTACCAATGAGTTTGGTTTAATTGTTTTAGAAATCGGTAATGGAATCCCTATAACCGGAACTCTTGCTGAAATTAACTGGGGAGCAAGCACCCATTTCCTAAAAGTGGAGCTGGATGCGACTGGAGGAGAATCGTATACAGACATGGGAACCAGTCAGGTGCTTAGTGTGCCTTATGCATTGTATACCAAATCATCAGGATCAAGTTTCAGCGGAAAATATGCTGATTTGGAAGGGACACCGGAACTCCCCAATGATATTTCCGATCTTAGCGATGCAGGGAAATTACTTTTTGATGGAGACTACAACAGCCTTACCAACAAACCTGACCTGAGCCAACTGAGTGCCGAAAACACCGATGGCTGGGACAAAGATGTAAGCGATGATTTCGACGGAGATTACAACAGCCTGACCAATAAACCAACGACTATTTCAACAGCACAGGCAAGTGCTATTGATGCGAATACCGCAAAAATATCGAATGTTAAAGCCGACTGGAATGCAACTACCGGCGAGGCACAAATTATGAATAAACCCGACTTAACTGTTTTTGTAGAAGAAACCAATACTTCCGCATGGGACAAAGATGCTTCTGATGATTTTAGTGGTAGTTTTAATGATCTTACTGATATTCCTGCAACATTGGATACTGATGCCAGCGACGATTTCAACGGAGATTATAACAGCCTGATCAACAAACCCACAACAATTTCGGAAGAACAGGCAACCGCTATTGATGCGAACACTGCAAAAGTATCGAATGTGAAAGCCGACTGGAACGCAGCAAGCGGTGAAGCTCAGATTCTGAATAAACCAGATCTAACTGTTTATGTAGAAGAAGCCAATACGACGGCCTGGGATAAAAATGCTGCAGATGATTTTAGTGGAAGTTTTAATGACCTTACCGATTTGCCGGTAAATCTGGACACCGATGCCAGCGATGATTTTGATGGAGATTACAACAGTCTGATCAACAAACCCACAACAATTTCGGCAGAACAGGCAACCGCTATTGATGCGAACACTGTAAAAGTATCGAATGTAAAGGCCGACTTGAACGCAGCAAGCGGCGAAGCTCAAATTTTGAATAAACCCGATTTATCGGTTTATGTTGAAACAACCAACACAGCTGTATGGGATAAAAATGCTGCAATTCAATTATTCTATTCAAAATACTCATATCCTATAGTTGAGTTTAAAATACAATTTTTGTCTTCATTAGAAACAATAGATATGTCTATGGATAATTTGTCTGCCCACTTGATTGGATTTTGACTTAACTTTTAAATGCTCTATTTAATATTTCATTTCGCACAATCAGGAAACCTCTGGTTCAAACCCAGACAAAACCATCTCATTTACTAAACGTTCAGACATCTTTAGGCTAAAACCCTTTTTCAACTTGAGACACAAATGCTTATAAATCCCGATATTAGACCATCTTTAACGTATTAAATTTCCATTCATTTTTTCAGACTTTATAGTCAATTAGCACTAGATCCTGAGGCAATCCTACGCACATAAAATATCGAATAAAAGATTGAGACAAATGTTCCATATAGGGAGGAAGTAATTTTAATGTACTTTTTATTCTATTTACAAGTTCATCTGGAAATTCCACGTTAATGCCATAAACATTCTTAAATTCAACTACTTGAAAATACACAACATCGCTCACAAATATCTGATCTAAACAAGAAATAAAGGAGAACTACGAATAATTAATAAATATTAGTTAAGGAAAAAACTTCAACGCAGCTGTCATCTCAAAGCGTTGCGAGAGATTTGTTCCAAATTTCCAATCGCAGTTTTCAGTTTTACAATCCTTAAAATTTAACAAAAATTAGATTCTCAGAAAATTCACAAGGTTATATAGAGAATAAGTTTGCAGGATACATTTTTACCATTCCGCTCGCTAAGCCGCTAAGTTTTCGGATGACTAATCAACAACTCAATTCAGCATTCAAGCATACTGTTTACGTAAAACAAAAAATCCTCCCGAACCGGACTAAAAACATCGATCAGAATTCCGGGCTCCAAACAAAGTGCTCCGTGCAACATATTGGGCTCAACTTAACAAACCATCGCCGGGCTCAACAATTACTTTTTAGCCATTCATAGCAAATTCAAACTTGCCGCTAACACAATAAGTAGTTTGTGTGCGAAAATGCGAATATTCGGCACCAACGGCACCCTTTTCAAATTTTACTTTTACCATCATAATCTAGTTGTCCCAGCCAATAATCTGTCGCTACACGCCACCACCAAGATCTTCCCAGCGTTTAATGCTTTTTAATACTTTCTCGCTTGCCATATTCTATCGGTTAAATTTTAAGGTTGATACTACAAAACTAACAGGTTTCTAGTACATATTTCAAATATCCGAACCGTTGAAACGATAACCTTTGTAGGTTTTATAAATGTGAAATAATTGATTATATTACCACCTGTTTGATGTTTGCACAATATGTTTTTAGCTTCACTCTAACCCCAGTGATTGCTACAAAATTGAATGATAAAATGGATTACACTTTGAATCAAAAACTTACTCTTCTCCTGTTCCTGATTTTTATATTAACAGGCAATAAAATACAGGCACAAGCCGAGTTAAGTTTCGATATTTTTACACTTGAAGATGGTCTGCCTAATAACCAGATTCAATGTATTTACCAAGACCACAAAGGTTGGATTTGGGTTGGAACCAGCCAGGGACTAAGTCGTTTTAATGGTTATGATTTTACCAATTTCCTTCCCGATTCGGAAGACTCGTGCTCTTTAAGCGGCCATCTTATCAGAGTAATAAAAGAAGACAGAAAAGGGAATTTACTGGTAGGTACCGAAAACGGAGGATTAAATATTTTCGACAGGGAAAAAGAAGTCTTTTCTCAGCCCTTTAAAAACGATCCTGTATATGGTGAAAAAGATTTTTCGGTTAACGACCTTCTTGAATATCAGGACGGCTCCTTTTGGCTGGCCAGCGATTTAAATGTGCTAAAGATGGATAGCACCGGAATGATTAAGCCATTAGCACCAATTGTAAAAGAAGGAACTACGGGTATTGAAAATACTTATATCAGAAAATTGATCTACGACAATCAGGGAAAACTCTGGATTGGATCGAACAATGGCGTTTACGTTTACAATCCTCAAAATAATACCCTCGAGAGTTTCGAACTCCCTTTCGGATCAACTCAAAACAAAGAAATTTGGGAGCTGTTTTTAGATGAAGACGGCGACTTGTGGATCGGGACTTATTCCATTGGTTTATTTGTGGTAAATACCCAAACAAATAACATCGATAAAATAAAATTCAGACCTGAAGCTGAACGTACCGAAACAATTAAATCAATATCAAAAGGAGTTTTTGGCGATTACTGGATCGGAACCCGAGGTGGACTATTTTTGTATTCAAAAGAGAATGGCGTAAAGGGATTTTATCGCCATAATATTCAGGAACCAAGAAGTCTTTCTAACAATTCAGTCCTCAGTATATTTCACGACAACAAAGGGGAAACATGGATTGGTACACGCGGCGGATTAAACTTACTGGCCAAAAGCAAACAGTTTTTTCACAGTTTTACGGCACAGCCCGATGATAACCGATACCTCAACAGCAGCGCCATTTATACCTTTTGGTTGGATAAAAAAGACAGGCTTTGGTGTGGAACCGAAGATGGAGGTATAAATATTTATAACCCCCAAACCGGAACTTATGAGTATCTCACCACTGATGGACGACCGGGTTACACTATCTCGCAAAACTGTATTAAAGAGTTAGTACCCGACAAAAAGGGAAATCTTTGGGTAGGAACTTATCTTGGAGGTATCGATGTAATTGATCTGGCAACGGACAAAATTAAAAACTACAGCCACAAAGCTAATGTTCCCGGAAGTCTGTCGGATAACCGAGTGTGGGATATTTGTATTGATGAAAACGAACAAATTTGGGTGGCTTCCTCAAAAGGCATCGATCGGTTCGATGAAAAAAGCAATATGTTTATCCACTATCCTCAGCTTAACGGACATGAACAAATACTGTGGATCGAGAATGATTCGCTAGGGAATCTGTGGATGGGCAGCGAAGATGAACTGATCGTTTTCAATCAAACCACCAACAAAATAAACCGTTGGTTTGAGCGTACACGTTCCATGTTTGAAGACTCTCAAAACCAGATTTGGATTGCAACAAATGACAAAGGACTGGCGATGTATTCTGCCGAAACAGGTGTACAAAGGTATTACAGCGAAGAAGACGGACTTTCCAACAACCAGGCGCTCTGCATTTTAGAAGACAACTCTAACAATTTATGGATAAGCACCTTAAACGGGCTATCAAAATTTAATCCGGAAACAGAAGTTTTTTATAACTACACCAGCAACGACGGGCTGGGCAATAACCAGTTTTGTTACGGTGCCGCTTTAAAAACCAATGACGGGACACTTTTCTTTGGAACCTTTTCAGGTTTTAATATGATTAATCCAAGCGAAATAAATGCAGAAGATAATGATATTCCACTGGTTTTTACTGATTTAAAAGTATTTAACAAGTCGGTTCCAATTGGTAACGATAAAAAATCCATTCTATCCCGAAGTGTTACCGAAACCCGGCATCTTACTTTTAACCACAAACAAAATGTATTTACCCTTGAGTTTGCTGCGCTAAATTACGTAAACAGCGAAAACAATTTATACACCTATAAACTGGAAGGATTTAATACCAACTGGATTGAACCCAGCAAAAACCGGACAGCCACCTATACCAACCTAAATCCCGGTGATTATACGCTTCGAATAAAACGTGTTATTCCCGGTCAGGAACTGCAAGGTGATGAATTGCAGCTGGCGATAACTATTTTACCTCCCTTTTGGAAAACCAATTGGTTTTTCGGAATAATTATCCTACTCATTATCAGTTTAATTTACACTATTATTCAGTTTTTTATCAATCGTGAAAAAATAAAATCGCAGTTGATTATTGAGCGTTCGAATGCAAAAAAACTGCATGAGATCGATATGATGAAGCTGAAGTTTTTCACCAATATTTCGCACGAAATAAGAACTCCGTTAACGCTAATTTTAGGTCCACTAAATAAAATGATTCAATCAAAAACATTTGATGGGGCAACCAAAGAAGACCTAACTCTAATGCAAAGGAACGCCCAAAATCTTGATCGACTGATCAGTCAGCTTTTGGATTTCAGAAAATTACAATCAGGGAATTTACGCCTCAACCTTACCGAAGCTGATATCGTTAGTTTTGTGCGCAATATTGTTGAGTCCTTTAACCATTATGCGATTGAAAAAGACATCAAACTCACTTTTAACACTCTGAAAAAAAGGCTTTTCGTTTCGTTTGACCCTGACAAAATCGAAAAAATAATTAACAACCTGCTAACCAATGCATTTAAATATACCGAAGCACAAGGTTCAATCTCGGTAAATTTATCATTGGTATTCGATTCGGACAATGAAGATTTTAGTGATGAAAATGAAGAGAAACAGTACATTGAAATCAATATAAAAGACACTGGAAAAGGAATCTCGAAAAGCAATATCGACCGTATTTTTATGCGTTTCTTTCAAACGGATGAAAGCGACACAAAAACCGGTGCAGGCATAGGGCTTGCCCTTGTTAAAGACCTGGTAAAATTACACAAAGGCGAAATTTTTGTCACCAGCAGAGAAGGCAAAGGAACACGTTTTACTATTCGTATTCCGTATAATGAAGGAATTGGAGATAAGCAGGAAACGGAATCAAAAGCACCAACAGCCATTCCTGAAGTTACTACAACTCCGGAGAGTTTAACACCACAACCAGTTAATGAGAATTCAAAAATTATGCTCATTGTGGAAGATAATGCCGACGTTCGCCGGTTTATCAGCTCGCATTTTGTTAATTTCTACCAAATCCACCAGGCGGTAAACGGTGAAGAAGGATGGAAAAAAGCACTGGAAGTAGTTCCAGATATCATTATCAGTGATATAATTATGCCTGAAACCGATGGCTACCAATTGTGTAAGCGCATAAAAAAAGATGAACGAACATCTCATATTCCGGTACTTCTGCTTACTGCCATGCACTCGAAAGATCACGAGCTAAGAGGTTTAGCCAGGGGGGCCGACGACTACATAACTAAACCATTCGACTTATCGGTACTGCAAGCCAAAGTTGAAAATATGCTTTCAATCCGTGAATCGCTAAAAGAAAAGTATACCTCAACAATGGTTTTGGAACCAACAAATGTAGTGTTGGCATCGCCCGATGAGAAGTTTTTGAAAAGAGTGGTTGACGTGGTGGAGGAAAACATAGCCGACAGCGAACTGGATATCGAGAATTTTGCCAGAAAAGTTGGCGTGAGCAGAATGCAACTTTATCGCAAATTAAATGCACTAACCAACATGACGGTAAAAGAATTTATTCGCCATATCCGCCTAAAACGCGCCACCCAATTGCTTGATCAGCAAAAGCTGAATATTTCGGAAATTGCCTACCAGGTTGGCTTTAAAGATCTCTCCCATTTTCGTAAATGTTTTAAGCGCGAATTTGGTATGAGTGCTTCGGAATACCTTTCAAGTAAAAATGCAGAAGCAAACACCCCCAAGAAGACATAACAAACTGGATAACTACACATTAACACACCTTTTATCGCCAATTAATTTCAGCGAGCGAGATTTTTATCCCGCTGTTTGGGAAATTTAACCCTTATCGGGAAACCTTCCATTTCATATTGGGAAATACGGCCAATATGTTTAGCCTCCCCCCTACTATCTTGCACATTGGAATTATACGTCTAACTAAATGAATAAGATCAAACAAAACTTGAAGAAAACTAACAGAGTGATCATTTTTGCCACGATCGCGCTGCTCATTCTGATCATAGTCCTGATCAAACTCATTTTAAAATAAGCGGAATAATCCGAGTAACAAGTACCAATATAAAAATTCTATAATAACCTAAAATGTGAAGTATGGTAAATCTTAAACGAAAAAGTCGAAGCCTGCGCATGAGTAAACTCTTTGCAGTAGCTGCTTTGATTGTATTTCAAACAGTTCTTTCTTTTACTGCATGGTCGCAAACCATCACAGTAAAAGGGAGTGTTACTGACGAGGATTCCGGAGAAGGGCTTCCCGGAGTTAATGTTGTTGTAAAAGGAACAACCAACGGGACAATCACCCAACCGGATGGTTCCTATGAACTTAGCGTAAGCCCAAGTGCCACATTGCAGTTTTCTTTTATCGGTTATACACTACACGAAGTTCCCGTAAATAACCAAACCGAAATTGACGTGGCTCTCGTAATGGAGGCAACAGAATTGGATGAAGTCGTGGCAATTGGTTACGGTACAGTAAAGAAAAGAGACATCACCGGATCGGTATCGTCAGTGAGTGGTGAAGCTCTGGAAGCAATTCCGGTTACCTCGGCCGCCGAAGCAATGGCCGGACAAATGGCCGGTGTACAGGTAATGGCTACTGAAGGATCGCCCGATGCAGAAATAAAAATCCGTGTTCGTGGAGGTGGTTCAATTACCCAGGATAACTCGCCAATGTATATTGTTGACGGTTTCCCGGTAAGTACAATTTCTGACATTCCCGCCTCCGAGATTCAATCTATCGATGTATTAAAAGATGCATCGTCGACAGCAATTTATGGTGCACGTGGTGCAAACGGCGTTATTATTATTACTACAAAAAGCGGTAAGACCGGTAAAGTATCGGTAAGTTACAACGTATATAGTGGTTTTAAAAATATTGCCAACACGTTAAACACGCTCGACGTTGAAGACTTTGTGCACTGGCAGTACGAACTGGCCAATTTGAGAAACTCCGAAGATAATCTGGAATCGTATGAAAGGTATTTTGGTAAATACCAGGATATTGACCTATATGCCGGACAAGTTGGCAACGACTGGATGGAACAGGTTTACGGTAGAACCGGACGCGTTTTTAACCACGACTTAAGTGTTCGTGGAGGTTCTGAAAAATTTGCGTACAACTTTAGTTATGCAGGTGTTAAAAACCGCGAAATCATGCTCGGATCGGATTATAAACGTGATAATGTGAACTTCAAATTAGATCACAATCCTACCGACAACATCAAGCTTTCATACTCAATGCGCTACTCGCAAACTAAAATTGGAGGTGGTGGCGCCATCGAGCAAACCACTGCAACACCAACCGATTCGCGAGTAAAACATTCAATGGTCTACTCGCCAATTCCAATGAACGGACTGGAAGATTATGCTGATGAAGAAGTATCAAGTTATATGATTAACCCATTAACTGCCGTTGCCGACAACGATCAGGAACAAAGAAGAACAAGACTGAATGTTGGTGCAAGTTTACAATGGGATATTATCGACGCCTTAACATTTAAAACAGAAGTTGGTTACCAAACTTACGACCGCAACAGAGATCGTTTTTACGGACAAAGTACTTATTACGTAAAAAACTATACCGATGCCGAATACCAGGGTTTGCCAGCTGCCGAGATGGAAAAACGCAAGCAGGAAACCTTCAGAAATACAAATACGCTGAATTTTGATTTTAAGAACATCATTCAAAATGAAGATCATAGTGTGAAGTTACTGGCCGGACAGGAAATTTTGTACGGAAAATCAAGCACACTTACCGATAATATTCAGGGGTATCCTTCCTTCTTCACGTCAAGCGAAGTATTCCGCCTTACCACACAGGGAGTACCTTTAAGTATCGATAATACGATCAGTGCAGATGACAAACTACTCTCGTTCTTTGGTCGTGCCAATTACGACTATAAAGGAAAATACCTGGTATCTGCGACGTTCAGGGCCGATGGTTCAAGTAAATTTGGCGAAGGAAACCGCTGGGGATATTTCCCGTCGGCAGCCGTTGCATGGCGAATCTCGGAAGAAAGTTTTATGGCAGGACTATCGTCAACGCTCAGTAACTTAAAACTTCGGGTGAGCTACGGTACTGCGGGTAACAACAATATCGTATCAGGCCAAATGGTACAGGAGTTCAGCTCAAGTAACACCACCTACATCAACGATGTATCAGGTTATTGGGCAGTATCATCGCGCATGGCAAATCCCGATTTGATTTGGGAAACTACCGTTACCCGAAACGTTGGACTTGATTTTGGATTATTCAACAACAAACTGAGTGGTACATTGGAAGCTTATTTAAATACCACTTCCGATCTGTTGATCGATTTCCCGGTATCAGGAACAGGTTACAGCTCGCAATTCAGAAACATGGGTGAAACCGAAAACAAAGGTATTGAAGCCTCTGTAAACTGGGTGGCATTAGACAAAGAGGACTTTGGACTGAACTTCGGATTTAATTTTGGAATGAACAAAAACAAAATTAACTCACTCGGTATTATGGAAGACTTTGGTGTTGCATCCGGCTGGGCATCAACCGAAATTGGTACCGATTACTGGATTGAACAAGGAAGTCCTGTTGGACAAATTCGCGGTTACCTATCAGACGGAAGATACGAAGTATCAGATTTTGAAGGTTACGACGAAGAAGCCGGTGAGTGGATATTAAGAAGCGGTGTTGCCGACAATACCAGTATTCTAGGAACTATTCGTCCGGGTTCGATGAAATTAAAAGATATCACCGGCGACGGAGAAGTAACAGTTGACGACAACACAATTATCGGCGATGTAAATCCAAAAGCCACCGGTGGGTTCAACTTGTCGGCTCGCATTTACGATTTCGATCTTTCGGCAATTTTTAGCTGGAGCTACGGAAACGATGTATACAACGCCAATAAAATTGAGTACACTTCAACCAGTAGATATCCCTACCGGAATATGATCGATATTATGGCCGACGGAAAACGCTGGACCAACATTGATGCAGATGGACAGTTAGTAAACGATCCTGCAACCTTGGAATCATTGAATGCCAACACCACCATGTGGTCGCCATACATGTCGCGCTTTGTACTGAGTGACTGGGCGGTTGAAGATGGTTCATTCTTACGTCTGAACACGCTTACATTGGGATACACCATTCCAAAATCTATTACACAAAAAGTACATATTCAAAATCTGAGGTTGTATGCCACAGCCAACAATGTATTTGTTCTTACCAATTATACTGGATTTGATCCTGAAGTTTCAACACGAAGAAAAACACCACTTACACCCGGTGTTGATTACTCGCCTTATCCAAAAAGCAGGCAATTCATTTTTGGTGTAAATCTTAACTTTTAATTGAAACAACAATGAAAATGAATAAAATAGCATATATAACATTATTATTTTTCGCGGTGTTTATCACCTCTTGCGAAGAATACCTTGATGCTCCTACGCAATCAACCATGGATGAATCGTTGATCTTCTCGAACGTTGAGCTGGCACAGGGAGCCATCGATGGAATTAAAGAACCAATTGGGCAAACCAACTCCTACCGTGGTCGTTTTTTAACCCACTACGGTTCAAATACCGATATCGAATGGAATAATTCAACCTCTGTTAATGGACGTGGTGATTTGTCGCGTTACATAAATTCTCCAACTAACCCCGATATGAACCGGGATAACGTTTACTGGGCAATGATGTATCGTGGAATTGAGCGTGCCAATATTTGTATCAGAGGATTACGTACATACGGAAATCCGGAGCCCGGAACAGCAATGGGACAACTATTGGGCGAAGCAATCACCTTAAGATCGATTTATTATGCCGACCTGTTAAAATCACATGGCGATGTTATTGCCCGTTTTGAGCCTATTACTACAGAAACAATCTATCTGCCAAAATCCAACAGAGACGAGATTTACAAACATGTAATTGCCGATTTGGAAGAAGCAGCAACTTTGGTAGCCTGGCCCGGTGAAACCGAAGCAACAGCCACCACTGAGCAGGTAAACAAAGCATTTGTAAAAGGTTTGCGTGCCCGTCTTTGTATGGCAGCAGCTGGTTACTCGCAACGCGGTAGTTCAACTAGCCGGAGTTCTGACCCTGAACTATCAGTAAATACCTTGTACCCAATTGCTTTGCAAGAATGTAAAGACATTATCAACAGCGGAACGGCATCGCTAGAACCTTCTTTCGAAACCCTTTGGAGAAAAAACTGCGAAGAAGTAATTTCTGCAGGAAGCGAATCACTATGGGAAATACCTTTTGCCGAAGGTCGTGGTCGCCATTTGTTTACTTACGGCGTACCTCACCAATTAGCCGACCAATACACCGGTCAGCCTCGTGGTGGTAGTTATGGCCCTACTCCAAATGTATTTTACGATTTTGATGCAAAAGACACCCGCCGCGATGTAACATGTGTTCCTTACAGCTGGAGCAAATCTAATCCTGCCGTTCAGGAATTAATGGGAATTGACACCTGGTACTTCGGAAAATGGCGTTACGAATGGATGACACGCTTCGTAACATCCACCAACGACGACGGCTTAAACAAAATTTACATGCGTTATGCCGAGGTGCTATTAATGGCCGCCGAAATTGAAAACGAATTAAACGGTCCTTCAGCAGCAGCTCCATATTTAAAAATGATACGTAAAAGAGCTTTCAACGAAGCCGACTGGTCGGAAAAAGTTGATGCTTATGTTGATGCATTAAATACAAAAGAAGCGATGTTTGATGCAATTGTTGACGAACATGGTTTTGAATTGTGTGGCGAAATGGAACGCAAACAGGCACTTATTCGTTGGAACCTCTTGAAATCTAAAATGGACGAAACAAAACAGAAAATGGATGATCTGCGTAACCAAACCGGAGAATATGCCGATGTTTCGTCTAAAATTTATTACAACTACCTGCCTGATGGTGAAACACTTGATTTCTATGGGCTGGAAAGAGGAGAAACCGATGATATGTCGACAGAATATGAATTTCAGGAAAACTGGGCTGGTCCGAGTCAACTTGAGGACGACAAGATCAACTCGCTCTATACCAACGACCCTGACCAAAACCAGTACTGGCCAATTTGGCAGGTGTTTATTGATGCAAGTAACGGAATGTTAAATAACGATCCGGTTAACTAAATCGTTTTTGTGAATTAAAGAAAAGAATCAGATGAAAAAAATATTTAAAAATATTGGAATCTTACTTGGCATTGTTGCTTTATTCGCAATAAACGCCTGCGAAGATGATATAACTCCGGTTGTTGAAGAACTGGAATTCGATCGGGTATTTACACCTTTGGAGCTGGAAGCTAAAATCAGCAATCAAACAGTCGTATCCTTAAGTTGGGGATTCAACAAAAAAGTACAATCCTATGAACTTGAAATAAGCGACGACAGCTTATCGTTTGCAAATATTATACATACAGCAACGGTATCTCCCGACGAACTGCCTTATGTATACGAACTACCTGCCGGTAATTCGCAATACTCGGCGCGTGTAAAAGGAACCAACGATAGTATTGCCGACTCGAAATGGGCAGAACTCGCCTTTAAATCGTTACCGGAGAATATCTTTAACAATTATGATATTGCGATGACTGCGTTAAACAGCCTTGATGTATACTGGACTCCTGGTAAAGCGGTTACAGCACTGAGTTTTGTTTCAACAGAGGGCGAAATTACCTACGATATTTCAGCCGAAGAACAAACTGCCGCGATGAAATCAATCACCGATCTGCCAAATGGCGATTATGTGGTAACCATACTTAATGGCAACAAAGCAAGAGGTACACAAAATTACGTGATGGAAGGTGACGTATTTGTAGCTGAAGGCGAAGATCTCGCCGCAGCTATCAGCGGAGCCGAATCAGGCGATGTACTTGTTTTAGCCGCCGGGGCCAAATATGGTTTTGCAGGTGATATGATGCTTGAACGAGCGATAAAAATCAAAGGACTGGATGGAGAACTTCCGGTAATTTATGCTACTGATGGCGACCGCATGTTCTATGTTGGTGCAAGTATTTTGCCAACCGAAGAAATTGTTTTCGAGAACTTATTTATGAGCGGTTACACCAACATGGATCCTTCGCAGGGTCAGATACGTGGTGTTTTCGATATGGAAAGTGAAGCCTGTAACATTGGTGCCGTTAAATTCATTGGCTGTAAAATGTACTACATGGGCCGCCAGATTATGCGCTTACGCGGTGGTTCAGACCAAACAATCGGCGAGTTCCTCGTCGACGATTGTATCATTCATAATCTAGGGAAAAGTAGTGGTAGTTATGGTGTTTTTTGTGCAACAGAAGACAATACAAATGCTACTGTGGTTAAAATTACCAATTCTACTATCGATAGTTTGAAATGCCATTTTATTCGCTACGACGATCCTGTATCATGCGAAAGCATTATTGTTGAGAATTGCACATTCAACAAAACTCCGTTTAGTTCGGGCCGGTATTTAATGGATATCAGGAATGCCGTTATTACAAGTGGCGTTGAAGTTACCAACTGTATTTTTGGTACAACTTCTTATGGCGACGAACCCTCTATCACTGGTATTCGTGCACCAGAGGATGTTCTGGTAACCATTACCAATTCGTATGCAACAACCGACTTTGTAAACTCCGACTATTCAATTGTTGATCAGTTGATTTCGCTGGGTGTTACCTACGACGGTTTGTGGGAAGATCCTGACAATGGCGATTTCTCATTCGCTTTTGATGCTGTTGACGCAGGAGACCCAAGATGGAAATAAACAAGTTGATAGAAAAAATTCGTAATCAGTTAGTTAGTAAGTTCAGTTAGTAAAAAGAATCTCCGGGAAATACCATCCCGGGGATTCTATTATTCATTTTTAAATGAAAGTAATCGTAAGCATAATTCTAATTCTTCTAGTCCAACCTGTTTTCGGTCAACAAATTGCTTTTCCGGGAGCTGAAGGTGGTGGTAAATACACAACCGGTGGTCGCGGTGGAAAAGTCATTTTTGTCGATAACCTTAATAATAAAGGCAAAGGAAGTTTTAGAAAAGCCATTGAAGCAGAAGGACCGCGTACAATTATTTTCAGAGTATCAGGAACCATAGAATTAGAGAAGAGCATTCACATAAAAAATGGCGATCTTACCATTGCGGGGCAAACGGCTCCGGGCGATGGAATTTGCCTGAAAAATTACGGAGTACGTGTTGATGCCGATAATGTAATTATACGTTACCTGCGCGTACGTCCTGGCGACAATGCACACGAAGAAATGGATGCGATTACGGGCTTACGAAATAAAAATGTTATAATAGACCATTGTAGTTTTAGTTGGGCCAACGACGAAGTGGCCTCGTTTTACGACAACGAAAATTTCACGCTGCAATGGTGTATTATCAGCGAAAGTTTTAATATCTCCGATCATCATAAAGGTGCACATGGCTACGGCGGTATCTGGGGCGGCAATAATGCAAGTTTCCATCACAACCTTATCTCCGATCATGTGAGCCGGAATCCACGGCTGCAAGGATCGCGATACACCAACAATCCGGAATTTGAAAAAGCAGATTTCAGAAACAATGTTATCTACAACTGGGGAAATAACAGTATTTATGGCGGTGAAGAAGGACACTATAACCTGGTAAATAATTATTTCAAACCCGGTCCGGCAACAAAAGAAGATGTACGCGATCGTATTTTAAACCTCACACAAAGTTTTTACAGCGAAAGCAGAAATACCGACACGCTCCAGGCCGGTTGGTTTTACCTTGACGGCAATGTAATTGAAGGTTTCAAGGAAATCTCAAAAGATAACTGGGCAGGCGGTGTACAGGTAAAAAATATTACAGATGAAATGATAAAACGGTCGAGACTTACAAGTCCGGTTAAACATACTCCGATAGACACCGACAATGCAAAAACAGCCTATAAAAAAGTATTACAAAATGCGGGGGCCGGTTTTCAGCGCGATGCAGTTGATAAACGAATAATTCACGAAGCCACCACCGGAAAAGAAACTGCCGGAAAACAATTCAGAGGTGGTGGAAAAGGAGTTATCGACAGCCAAACAGATGTGGGGGGCTGGCCGCTTTTACGATCAACTCCTCCTCCACCCGATTCGGATAATGACGGAATGCCCGATGAATGGGAAAAACAAAACGGGCTAAACCCCGAACAACCGGATAACAACGATTATAAACTGGATATAAATTATACGAACATCGAAGTTTACCTGAATTCGATCGTGAACAACAAAAAGAAATAAAATGTACCTAAAACCAACAATAATAATCCTGATATTCCTTTGCGGCTTATCGCATTTCAGCAGTGGGCAGTCGAAGGTATCAAAAGTCTGGGTGGCCGATAACGGCGACGGAACGTACAAGAATCCGATCATTCACGCTGATTATTCCGATCCGGATGTGGTTCGTGTTGACGACGATTTTTACATGACAGCCTCTTCGTTCAACTGTGTTCCTGGCTTACCAATTCTGCACTCAAAAGACCTGGTTAACTGGCAACTTATTTCTTATGCACTCCCCACACAGGTTCCTGAAGATGTGTTCAGCATTCCGCAACATGGAAATGGCGTTTGGGCACCTTGCATTCGCTACCACAACAACGAATTTTATATTTATTACCCCGATCCTGACTTTGGTATTTACATGATAAAATCCAAAAACGCGAAAGGTTCATGGACCGAGCCAATTCTGGTAAAAGCAGGAAAAGGATTGATTGATCCGTCTCCACTTTGGAATGATGACGGGAAAGTGTATTTAACGCACGCATTTGCCGGAAGTCGCGCCCGCATAAAATCGGTGATTCTGGTTCAGGAAATGAACAGCGATGGGACGGCAGTAGTAGGCGATGAAGTAATGGTTTTTGACGGCCACGGAGATCATCCAACAGTTGAAGGACCAAAATTCTACAAAGCGAACGGTTACTACTACATTTTTGCTCCGGCTGGTGGTGTTTCAACGGGCTGGCAAATTGTACTTCGCTCAACAAATGTTTACGGACCATACGAAGAAAAAACAGTAATGGCACAAGGCAGCACCGATATTAACGGTCCGCATCAGGGAGCATGGGTTGATACAAAAACCGGCGAAAATTGGTTTGTGCATTTTCAGGATAAAGAAGCATACGGCCGCGTTGTTCACTTAAATCCGATGACCTGGATAAACGACTGGCCGGTAATTGGCCTTGATAAAGATGGTGATGGAATAGGCGAACCGGTTCACACCTATAAAAAACCGAATGTTGGTGCCACTTATCCTGTTTCAACCCCACCTGAAAGTGATGAGTTCAACGGAAATCAGCTGGGTATACAATGGCAATGGCAGGCCAATAAACATATCTCTTACGGATTCCCATCCGGCAACCTCGGTTATTACCGATTGAATTGCATTGTACGCCCTGAAGGAGAAGACGGACTTTGGATGGTTCCGAATCTTTTACTGCAAAAATTTCCTGCAGAAGAATTTACAGTTACCACAAAAATAAAATTCAATGTCCGCACTGATAACGAAGAAACCGGTTTTGTGGTAATGGGCGAAGATTATCAGTACATTTCATTAAAACAAACAGATGGTAAACTTCATCTGCGTGTGGCAAAATGCGAAAATGCAAGAACCGGCGGAACTGAAACAGAATTGTACAACGAAATAGTTGATAATAACGAAATCTACTTCCGGATAAAAGTTGAAAAGGGAGCGATTTGCGGTTTCAGTTACAGTTACAACAATAAAAATTTTAAGGCTGTTGGGCAAGAATTTGCAGCTAAACCGGGCCGCTGGATCGGTGCAAAAATAGGCTACTTTGCCTTGCGCGATGACATTACAAACGACTCGGGCACCGTTGATATTGATTGGTTCAGAATTGAAAAATAAAACATGGCAAAAACAAAATACATAGCTGTTTTAGTATGGGTTGTTCTTCTGTCAGCATGCGCAAAACAAGCCGGCGAAACAGAAAACAACAACACTAAAGCCATAAAAATATGGCTGATTGGCGATTCAACTGTTGCCGATTATTCCAATAACTACGACGATGGCGATTACATGAAAGACAGGTATCCGATAACCGGTTGGGGCCAGGTTTTTCAGTCTTTTGTATCGGGCGAAAATTTAAAGCAGCTTTACCCGCTTTTGCAGGCCGACAGTGTAACTGTTAACGACCGGGCCCGTGGTGGCCGAAGCACCCGCACATTTTTTCAGGAAGGAAGATGGCGGCAAGTTTATGAAGCGCTTCAACCCGGCGATTTTGTTTTAATACAATTTGGCCATAACGATGCTGCAGAAAATAAACCGGAACGTTACGTCAACGAAGAAGGTTATAAAGAGTTTCTTCGGCTGTTTATCCTTCAAACAAAACAAAAGCAGGCAACACCGATTTTGCTTACTCCGGTGGCCCGCAACTATCCATGGCAAAACGATACCCTTATCAATGTTCACGGCAATTATCCACAATGTGTAAAGGAAATTGCCGCCGAAACTCAAACAATGTTGATTGACTTGAATCAGCTCTCGATGAAGCTTTTTACTGAAAAAGGTCGTGAGTTCGTTACACAGAACTATTTTATGAACCTTCCGGCCGGAAAGTTTGAAGCTTATTCTGACGGGCAAAACGACAATACCCACTTTCAGCCTGAAGGAGCAAAAGCAGTGGCAGGTTTGGTGCTTCAGGGATTAATCGATTTAACTGATACGACAGAATGAAAATAAAGGGCAATATATTACTTTGTTTGTTGCTGTTGCTTGTAAGCTCGGCAAAAGCCTGGGATTTTGTGGTGGCAAAAGATGGAAGCGGCGATTTTGAAACCGTTCAGGAAGCCATTGATGCCGTTCCTGATTTCAGAAAAAACCGCACAACGATTTTTATAAAAAAAGGCATTTACAAAGAAAAACTGGTGTTGCCTGCAAGCAAAACACTGGTAACTTTTATTGGCGAGAATCTTGAAAATACCGTTCTAACTTACGACGACTACGCCAGTAAAAAGAACCGTTTTGGTGAAGAAATTGGCACAACCGGCTCCACCTCATTCTACATTTTTGGCGAAGGTTTTATAGCTCAAAATATCACCTTCGAAAACTCAGCCGGCCCGGTTGGACAAGCTGTTGCCGTTCGTATTGAAAGCGACAAAGTAGCTTTTTTCAACTGCCGCTTTTTGGGGTATCAGGATACACTTTATCCGCATGGGAGAAACAGCCGGCAGTATTACAAAAATTGCTACATCGAGGGTACTGTTGATTTTATTTTCGGGTGGTCCACAGCTGTTTTTGAAGACTGCACCATTTTTTGTAAAACAGCCGGGTACATTACCGCCCCATCAACTGAAGAAAGCACAAAGTATGGTTTTGTATTCCTGAATTGCGATATCACCGGCAATGCCCCGGAAAACTCTTTTTATCTCGGTCGTCCGTGGCGTCCTTATGGAAAATCAGTTTTTATCGGCTGTAAATTGGGCAATCACATAAAACCCGAAGGCTGGCACAACTGGCGCGATCCGGAAAAAGAAAAGACAGCCTATTTTGCTGAATACAATAATAACGGCCAAGGTGCCGAAACAAAAAACAGAGTAGCCTGGTCGCATCAACTTAGCGATGCAGAAGCCGAAGAATACTCGGTTGAAAATATTTTCGGAAACTGGGCAGAGGAACTGTTCTCCAACCTGGAAGAAATCAAAAAACTTTGAAAAATGATAGTAAAGAAAATCACGAATTTATTACTTGCCGCCGCTGTTTTTACGGTGGGATGCACTGAAAAAAGTGCGCCTCCTAGAACTGAAAACAGCTTGTATGAAACGATTGAATTTGAGATGCCGGTAATTCAGGAGCCACAAATTCCTGACTACTCGGTTTCGATTACCGATTTTAATGCAATAAGTGGCGGAATTGAAATAAACACCGAAGCTTTCGCAGCGGCCATAAACGCAGTTACCGAAAAAGGTGGCGGAAAAGTCATCATTCCTCCGGGTATTTGGTTAACAGGCCCGATTGAATTAAAAAGTAACCTGGAATTATATGCTGAACAAGGTGCGGTAATTCTTTTTTCCACGAACAAAGATCTATACCCGGTAATAAAAACCAATTTCGAAGGGCTTGATACTTATCGTTGTCTTTCGCCAATTCATGGTAAAAACATCGAAAATGTGGCATTTACAGGTAAAGGCGTTTGGGATGGGAATGGCGATGCCTGGCGCGCAGTAAAAAAATCGAAACTTACGGAAAGTGCGTGGAAGAACCTGGTAAAATCAGGAGGTATTGTAAACGCCAAAGGCGACATTTGGTACCCGTCGGAACAGTTTAAAAGAGGCGCCGAAGGCAGTGGCGATCAAAACGTTCGCGACGACATTTCTACCAAAGAAGAATTTGAAACCATCCGCGACTATTTGCGTCCTGTTTTTGTGAGTATACAGAACAGTAAGCGTATTCTTTTCGACGGCCCTGTTTTTCAAAATTCTCCGGCCTGGAATATTCACCCGTTACGGGTTGAGCATCTTACCGTAAAAAATCTAACGGTTCGTAATCCGTGGTATTCACAAAATGGCGATGGAATTGATATCGAATCGTGCAAAAATGTACTGGTGCAAAATTGTAATTTCGATGTAGGCGACGATGCCATTTGTATAAAATCGGGTAAAAACGAAGATGGCCGCCGTTACGGCATTCCATGCGAGAACCTGATCATTAAAGACAATATTGTTTATCATGGCCACGGCGGTGTTACCGTTGGTAGCGAAATGTCGGGCGGAGTGCGAAACATGCACGTTTCAAACTGTACCTTTATGGGAACCGATGTTGGTTTGCGTTTTAAAAGTAACCGAGGTCGTGGAGGTATTGTTGAAAATATTTTTATCTCGGATGTTTTTATGACCAACATTCCAACAAATGCAATCTCCTTCAACCTGTATTATGGGGGCCAGTCTATTTCGGAAATGTTGGCAGAAGGAGAAATGGAAACATCATCGGAACTGCTTCCTGTTACCGAAGAAACACCACAATTTAAGAACATCAAAATTTCGAATGTTACGGTAAATGGAGCAAAACAAGCCGTATTTCTTCAGGGGCTTCCCGAAATGCCGCTGGAAAATGTGGAGATGAATAATCTCTTTTTGAAAGCAGAAGACGGTTTCCAGATTATTGATGCCAAAGGTGTTAAAATCAGTAATATTAAACTGATAACAGATAAAGATGTAGCGATGCAAATATTTAATAGTCTCGATGTTGATGTGAACGAACTTGATTATGATTATAATGCAGCTGACGCTATTAAAATAAATGGTTCGCAAAGTAAAAATATAACTTTATCGAACTCCCACACCAAACTGGAAACATATACCACTATTGGTCCAGAAGTATCGAAAGAAACAGTTAAATTTTAACGTTTAACACCATGAAACGACTATTATACCTTGCCGCAATAATTCTGATCTTCTTAAGTGCTTGTCAAAAGCCCAAAGAATTCAGCATTTATTGTGTTGGCGATTCTACCATGGCAAACAAAAGCAAAGATGCTTTTCCAGAAACCGGCTGGTGTATGGTGCTTAACGAGTATTTTAACGAAACAGTAACAGTAAAGAACCATGCAAAAAACGGTAGAAGTTCAAAAAGTTTTATCGACGAAGGTAGGTGGCAAACCGTGCTCGACAGCCTGCAAAAGGGCGATTATGTTTTTATTCAGTTCGGGCATAACGACCAGAAAGAATACGATTCAACACGCTACACCAAGCCATTTGGAACTTACACCGACAACCTCAGTAAATTTGTAAATGAATCGCGTGAAAAAGGCGCAATTCCTGTACTTTTTACTTCTATCGTTAGACGGAAATTTGGAGAGAATGGAAAATTAACCGATACCCACGGCGATTATCCGGTAGCCACCCGACAAGTCGCTGATTCGCTAAATGTACCGTTAATCGATCTGCAGAAATTAACTAAAGAATGGGTAAATTCGTTGGGAGATGAAGCATCAAAAAAAATGTATTTGTGGACTGATATTACCAACGAACGGTATACCAAACCAAGAAAAGACGATACACACTTATCTCAGAAAGGTGCGCATAACGTGGCACAGTTAGCTACCAGTGCGCTAAAAATAACTGTTCCGGATTTGGCAGAAAGATTAAAGGAAAAAAATGAGTAAAATTGGCTTTATATTCCTGTTTGTGTTCTCAGTGTTTTTGGCTGAGGCGCAAACAGGTATTCAATTCGAAATTACTGTTGCACAAGATGGTAGCGGCGATTTTGAATCGATACAGGCAGCTATTTATGCCACCAAAGCCTATCCTCCACAACGAATCACGATTTTTATTAAAAAAGGTTTGTACCGCGAAAAAGTGTGTGTGCCTTCTTGGAATAATAAGTTATCGTTGATTGGTGAGGATAGGGATAATACTATTATCATCTGGGATGACTATTTCAACAAAATCAACCGTGGGCGAAACAGCACTTTTTTCACTTACACCTTAAAAGTGGAAGCCGACGATTTTAATGCCGAAAACCTAACCATTTCGAATGCAGCCGGCCCGGTTGGGCAAGCTGTGGCTTTGCATGTTGTAGGAAACCGGTGTCGGTTTAAAAATTGCAAATTTCTGGGCAACCAGGACACTGCATTTCTGGATGGAGAAAACAGTAATCAGCTGTTCGAAAACTGCATCATTACAGGAACTACCGATTTTATTTTTGGTTCAGCCACTGTTGTATTTCACAAGTGTACCATAATCAGCAAAAAAGATTCCTATATAACGGCAGCAAGTACGACGAAAGGCAAAGCTTTTGGTTTTGTCTTCATCGATTGCAAATTGAATGCCGATGAAGGTGTTGAGAATGTTTACCTCGGACGACCGTGGCGACCATACGCCAAAACGGTTTTTATCAACTGTTATTTGGGTGGGCATATTTGCCAGGATGGATGGGCGGCATGGAGCAATAAGGAAGATAAAAGCGCCACGTATTATGCCGAGTACAACAATACCGGCCCTGGTGCAAACACCCTACGAGTTAAGTGGGCAAATCAGTTATCGTCAAAAGAAGCCTCGAAATACACCCTTAAAAATATTCTAGGAGAATGGACAGCAAAGAGCTACAAATAACCCCCGGATATCTTTTCAAAACCAGTTTCTTTACTATTTTTCTGTGCCTGCTGATTGTTGCAAGCAAGGCACAGGATTTACCGGCTTTCCCCGGGGCTGGGGGATTTGGGAAATACACCACCGGCGGCCGTGGCGGCCAGGTAATTTATGTTACCTCGCTGGAAGACAATCTTCAGGAAGGCACTTTGCGTTATGCAGTCAATCAAAACTACCCAAGAATTGTGATCTTCAAAGTTTCCGGAACAATTCAGCTGCAGTCTGCATTAAAAATTACCAACAACGACCTGACCATTGCCGGACAAACGGCTCCTGGCGATGGAATTACTTTGCGCGATTATCCGGTTAAAATTCAGGCCGACAATGTGATTATTCGTTATTTGCGTTTCCGAATGGGCGATGAAACCCAACAGGAAGATGATGCCCTTGGCGGTCGTTACCAAAAGAATATTATGATCGATCATTGTTCGATGAGCTGGTCGACCGACGAATGTGCATCGTTTTACAACAACGAAAACTTTACACTGCAATGGAGCATTCTTTCTGAAAGTTTACGCATTTCTGTACACGAAAAAGGCACACATGGTTACGGTGGAATATGGGGTGGCGAAAAAGCCTCGTTTCATCATAATTTACTGGCTCATCACGACAGTCGAAATCCTCGATTTTGCGGAAGTCGCTATTCTAATCGTCCGGATGATGAACTGGTGGATTTCCGAAATAACGTAATTTACAACTGGGGAGCTAACACCGCCTATGCCGCTGAAGGCGGTAGCTATAACCTGGTGAATAACTATTACGCGGCGGGACCGGCCTCTTCCAACAAATCCAGAATTTTACAACCTTATGCCGATAATGGAGGCAATAATCAACCGGCAGGAACTTACGGCACCTTTTTTATCGATGGCAATTACATGACCGCAAGTGCAACGGTAACTGAAAATAACTGGAACGGTGTTAATATGCATTCTACATTTTCAACTTATGCTCCTGGTATTACCATCGACGATATCAAGTCGGAAACGGAATACGAAACCGGCGAAGTCATCACTCATTCTGCAGAAGAAGCCTTTTTTAAAGTACTGGATTTTGCCGGAGCCAGCCTCGCCTACGACTCGGTTGATCTGCGAATTCTAAATGAAACAGAAACGAGAACGGTTACTTTCCCCAATGGAGGAAATGGCAGTACAAATGGTTTGATCGATACGCAGAGCACTGTCGGAGCCTGGCCGCTTTTAAAATCAGGCGAAGCCCCCATCGACAGCGACGAAGATGGCATGCCTGACAATTGGGAAAATGCACACGCCCTTAATCCAAACAATCCGGCTGATGCGCAATTAACAACAGTTGACGGACTTTATCCTAATGTTGAGGTCTATATCAATTCGCTTGTTGCTGAAATAACGGAACAACAGGATGAAAATGGTGTGCACACTGCAATTCAAGATCTTGCAAAAAATGTAAATGCCATTAGCATTTACTATAAAGGTAACGGTCAACAAGTACATGTAAATCATTCCATCAACCTTAAACGTATTGAAATCTTTAGCATTACAGGAAAACGGATAGCTAAGTATATCGATAACTCAGCAATTGTTGATGTAAAACTTCCAACCGAAAAAAAAGGCATCTATCTTGTTCGTGTTGTGGATGTAAACGATAAAATCTTCACAAGAAAAATTCCCGTATTTTGATTTTAAGCTGCTTGCGCAAATACCAGCAAATCAAAGAACCTTCTCGTAATAAGTGAATGGAGCCTTAGTTTAATTTCGAATTTTTTATGCATTCATTTTTCCCATAATTTGTTCGGAACTTCATTCCCGACAATATTCACAACTCCCCTATTTACAGAAAACTCAGGATATTCATTTTCAATTTTTAAAAAAAAACTTGTCGAAATTCGAGAAAATAAAACAAAAAAAAGAATGTTAAAATGGGAGAAAAAATTGTGATTTTTGAGCAATTATTACTTAATAACCTCAATTCGATTATTAAATGGTTAATAATCGAATTGAGGTTATTAGAAAAAATGGATCTGGCCAATGGCTATTTAATGAAAAAGTGGCCTGATCCGGGTGTAAATGTAATTACGAACGGAGAGCGCCCCAGCAACCTGTGGACACGGGCAGTTTATTACGAAGGATTAATGGCTTTAAATGAGATAAAACCCGATGAAAAATACCTACAATATGCCATAGAATGGGGAAAGGCACATAAATGGGGATTGCGAAATGAGTATAAAACACGCCATGCTGATAACCACTGAGCCGGACAAACCTATATTGATTTATACAATATTGAACAAAAACCCAAGCGCATTAAGGATATCCAGGCTTCCATTGATTTAATGCTTGAAACGGATAAAATCGACGACTGGGATTGGATTGACGCCCTGCAAATGGCCATGTCGGTATTTGCCAAACTGGCCGTGCTTACCGGCGATTCGAAATACTCGGAGCGCATGTACAAAATGTATATGGACACTAAAATAACATAAGGTCTGTACAATAGAAAAAATGGATTGTGATGGCGCGATGCTGATTTTGTTCCACCGTACACCGAGCCAAATGGTGAGGATTGTTACTGGAGCCGTGGAAACGGCTGGGTAGTAGCTGCTCTGGTTCGGGTTATGGATATTTTACCCGAAGATGATCCGCATTACAAAGAGTACCTGAAAACCTACAAGCAAATGATGAAAGCTGTTCTTCCCATTCAGCGCGAAGATGGCTTTTGGAACGCCAGTATGCACGACCCTAATAATTACGTTGGAAAAGAAGCAACTGGTACATCTTTGTTTGTTTACGGCATGGCCTGGGGAGTAAATAATGGAATTCTGAATGCAAAAAAAATATGCCGGCCATTACAGAAGGATGGAATGCGCTGGCCACCGAATCGCTACACGACAACGGATTTTTGGGCTATGTACAGGATCCCGGGAAAGAGCTAAAAGACGGACAACCGGTAACCTACACCAGCAAACCCGATTTTGAAGATTATGGTTTGGGCTGTTTCATTTTGGCAGGGAGCGAAATGTTTAATATGTGTGAAGACTAAAAAATATGCATACTGAAACACTGGCGCATGTGGCTGATGCTCATTCCTTATTTCAACACCTTATCTAAAAACGAAATAATAAGAGGCACGGCCTCATCAAACCACGGGTGAAAGAGCCAATACGGATGTGGAGTTTCCTTTATCGTAAGCACTTCGTTGTATATCCCATGCTTATTCAACACCGCCAGATAATCCTCGCGGCCGGCATGAAAACGTGGTAAGGCACTGTTTACAAAAAGTGTTGGCGGCGTTTTATCGCTCACATAAGTTAAAGGAGATGCTTCTATCCAAAGTTCAGGCTTTTGTTTATAGGTAGCACCAAACCAGCGCGCGCCTGCCGATGGTTTGGCCGGATCGTTGTCTTTTCCGCTTTCGATGGGGTCGGTAAAATCCAACACGCCATCCATATTTACAATGGCCTGCACTTTGTCACTAACGGCCTGATCTTGCGGATGAGATAAATATAGGGAATTTCCGCCAGTAGTTCCAACGAGTGAAGCCAGTGTTGCTCCGGCCGAAGTTCCCAAGGTGGCTATCCGGCTGGTGTCGAGGCCAAAATCGTTAGCATGAATCCGAAGCCATTTTAAAGCAGTTTTCAGATCGATAACGCCTGCCGGGTATTTCGCTTCGGGCGACAAGCGGTATTCAACAGCTGCTGCCACATAACCGGCTTCGGCCAGCTTTTGTGCCATGGGCACCAGGTGTGATTTAGTTCCCGAAGCCCAGCCTCCGCCATGAATTAACAGCACACCGGGAGCTAGCTTCATTTTACTAATCTTTGGATAGAAAACATCAATATGTAACTCCCGCTTGCCAAACGAATGGTAAACCAGATTTCGCTTTTCGTTGATTGTCGGATTGTTGAATTCTTCCACGATATTGGCTTGCGGAAAATCTTTGGCGATCTTCCGGTAAGCACTTTGTACGTTAAACGAGGTGTCGCGCGGAAAATTAAAGTCATACTGTGAAAAACCAATAAAAGGCAACGTCAGAAAAAAAAAGAAAAGGCCCCTCATTTTAAGTTGTTTTGCATCCATTGATCATTTTTCAAGAAAGCCGATAAATTTTTTCATGGTATTGATCTCCGCCTCACGACCGCAGGCCGACGATACCCAGGTTGTTAACTGTTTTGCAGGTTTACTAACGAGAAGAAACTGCGTACCATCGTCTTCTGTTTTTACAAAATCGGCAGGGTTGTACATTATCGCACCACCAATGTCAACAGATTCAGCAGCAACATCTTCCGGATGAAGGCCCCAGGCAGCGATCAATCCGGCCTTTTTGTATATCTCCTGTCCTTTGTGATAATTTATTCCTGTAACAAATTGTACGGGATCATCGGTTAATGCAAAAGCCTCAACCTTGGCATTTCTATCTCCCGAATAAACGGTAACCCGCACCAATACATCAACTTTTTTCCCTTTGTAAGGCACATCTTCCGATAACATTTCCATATATGAGCAGGTAGGTTCTTTTACAACACGTGCCGTACGGTTCGAAACAGGGTTCAGTCTCACAACCTTTTCTCCGTCCCACAAACGAACACCACCTAATCCAAGAGTTTCGCCGGCTTTATAGTAATCCGCTCCCCAGCCCTCTTTTTGGTCTTCTGCCGATGGATACCATTCTTTTTCCTTCAATTCGAGCTGTGGTTTGGCTTTCGAATAAACATCAATAGCTGCTTTTTCGCTAAAATAAATTCGCAGAGCCATCCACTCGTTTTCTACAGCTGGTCCATGATGCCCGATTGTATTATACAAATCGCCCGATTCGGAGCTAATTTCAGCCTGTTGCAGACTATCCGACCGCATAAACAAACTCACATCGGTTTTATTTTGAGCCTGCATTTGTGCAAACAGAATTAATGCAAATAATAATATGGCTAATCTTCTCATCTTCGTTTTTGTTTGAAATTATTTATTTAATTCAATTGCTGCTAAAATTATTGGCGCAACACCTTTTGGATCGTTATCCACTTTTTTTTCCGACACATAATAATTATAATCTGCTTCGCGGTAAGGATTTCCCCCCAAACCACAAGCACCGCAAGTATTGGTTAAAGTTACAAAACCATTCTCATCTTCCGAAACAAGGTTTTCAATCATACTGTCGAAAGCGGCATGGGCCGTCTCCAGGTAACTTTCAGGCAACCAGCCATTTTTTGCTCCTTTGGCAAAGGTGTAAATAAACATTGCCGATCCCGATGCTTCCAGGTAGTTACGGTCTTTGCCCCCCATATCCATTACCTGGTACCACAGTCCGGTTTCCGGATCCTGAGCTTCCAGAATAGCCTCGCTCAAATCATTTAATATGGAAATCAGTGCTTCCCGGTCTTTATGTTCTTCGGGCAAATTTTCCAGCACATCAACCAAAGCCATCATGTACCAACCTGTTGCACGGCTCCAAAAGTGTTTCGACTGCCCTGTTTCTTTGTCGCTCCAACGCTGTTCACGGCTCTCGTCCCAAGCATGGTAAACCAGCCCTGTTTTTTCATCGAGCGTGTGTTTATAAACTTCCTGCAACTGAAAAGTAACTTCATCGAACCACTGCGGCTGATCGAACGCTTTGGCATAACGCGACAAAAATGGTGAGGCCATGTACAAACCATCCAACCACATTTGGTAGGGATACACTTTTTTATGCCAAAAACCGCCCGAATTGGTTCGCGGCTGCCCTTTCATCTGCCCCACCAGTGTTTCAATTCCCAGTTTATATTTCTCATGGCCATAATCCTGGTACAACGAAATCATACTGTTTCCGGGGCGCACGCGGTCGATATTATAATCCGAAGTTTTCTGCCCGTCAATTTCTCCATCTTCGTGCAGAAAATAATCAATATAATCTTTCAGGTAGGCACCAAATTTAGGGTCCACATCTTTTAACTTGTAAATAGCATCGCCCAAAAAAGCGTAATCGTATTCGTATTTTGGTTTTTCGCGTTGATAATAAATCAGGCTGTCGGCTTCGTGTAAAACGGTTTCGGCAAATTTTACCGACCACAAAGGTTCGGTTGTCTGCGCCTGTTTTTGATTGGTATTTTTTGAATTGCACCCGATCAGTGCAAATAATAGTAAGATAATTGAAAATGTTCTCATTGGTTTAATATTGTTTGACAACAAAACTAATCTACCCAGAACTTTTTAAAAAGATAATATGTATCATTTAGCGGGAAGATTTTCCCAAACAAAATAAATTCAGGTTTATCAAGTCTCTTTATACGATGAAACAGAAAAAAACAGAACATATTTAAACATATTTTGATAGTATTCACGAAAAAAAAAGGCATACAATAAATGTAAACACGCCTCTCTCCTCTTGTACTTATTTGTCTACTTTTAAACTCTCTGTTTTTGGGGAACCTGACAATTGTTTCGGATTAGGAAAAGTATAGTATTTGGGCAGATTCAATTACCCTGCACATAAAACCACCACTATTTGCTCATCATTTAATTCCTTTGCTAAACCGTTCATTAATAAAATGAGAATTGTATTGATCTGCGATCAACTGTTTTTGTTCGGTCCTGATCTTATCGATCCTGGCCGAATCATTAGATTTTTCGATGGGCTCTGTTATTTGTTTCTCCTTTGGAAAAAATCATTGCTTTATAACAGTGAACAGGTCTTTTATGAAAATTGAGAGCAAACCATAAACCAGGATTCCAAACAAAGTAACGGCAACAAAAACAATGTTCGCAGTGAACTCATCTGCTCTTACACTTATTGCAAACATTGTTGCAAGAATGCCTAATATGATACACCCCAGTAAAACGGATAAATAAATTACGATATTTTCAAAATATTTGGAGTGCATCTCTTTTTATCAGCTGACTATAATTGGAATTAAAACTTCTGTAATTCCGTGGTTTTTATTGAATCTAACTAATGATATGTGTTTCTAACTATTGCAAGGTAACAAATGTAAATTGAATGGAATAAAAAGTGTTTGCTTTTTGAGTGTTGTCATTCAATCCAATAAAATATACCTGGACAATAAAGAATCTGAATTGATTTTATTTGAATAAATAAAACATTCCTCAAAAGAAACGAAAAAAGGAAAAAAAGAAAAGAAAGCCGGGGTGTTGACGGTCGTGGATAAAATGCAGGATTGCCACGGATACCTGTAAACAAATTAGACTTACCTGCAATATTACTAATCCGGGGCATTCATCTTGATCTTGCATTTTTCCCGGGGAGGGCTTTGCGGGGAGGCCGGCTATCTTGGGTTTCTTTTTTGTTTTTCAACCCTAAGGTTATTAAAGCCTGTAAAGCCCTAATTGTGGGCGGTTAAAGAAAAGTGCCGGACTGTAGTGAAACGAAAGCATGGATCTTTTACGTGCGGTGCCAAAAGGCGCTTTTCACTGTAACGGTGGAAGAAGCGCCCGTTCTCCGTGAGTGAGCGAACGGGATCAGGGAGCATTGGAGCCGTTCAGGGGAAATGGCCGCGGCACAGGAATATGCTGCAAAAACAATAACATCAGAATTCTTTTACAGATAATATATTATCCATTTTCATTTATTTT
>NZ_JBFHGM010000020.1:0-36196 GCF_041583095.1 Draconibacterium sp. | reverse complement strand
TGCATGGATTTTACTTCTAATTATTTGTTTGTCAGACTTTTAAATTAGTAAATTCCATGCTTTTATTCAAATAAATCAACAATAACTTTTAATTCAATTCACTTATATTCAGCAGGTTAATAATCGAACTGAGGTTAATAAGTTTTAATTGGCTGATGGGGGCAAAACAGAAGAGTTTGACAACATAGTTTAACGCCGGCTTGCTTATAAATCTTTAATATACTCTTTTGGTGTTTTATTCAGTAGTTTTTTAAAACATTTTGAAAAGTAGGAATGACTGTTAAAGCCTGTTTTATAGGCGACTTCCTCAATGGTGAATTGTTTGGAAGCGAGTAGCGTTGCGGCTTTTTTCATTCGAACGATCATAATGTATTCCGAACTCGAATAGTTTGAAATTTGCTTGAGTTTCCGATGCAGTTGACTCCGGCTAAATCCAAGTTCGGTTGCCAGTTTTTCTACCGAAAAATTTTCATCTTCTATATTTTGCTCGATAATTAAATTTACTTTATTCAAAAAATAATTATCAAGGCTTCCCATCTCTACGGGCTGGTTTGAAATAAATTTCGGAACAAAATTTTTTCTCAGTCTTTTTCGCTGTTCCAACAGGTTGTCAATTTGCGACAGAAGTAAATTTTCATCAAAAGGTTTGGCAATGTATGCATCGGCTCCGTTTGAAAGACCGGTTATTGTATTTTCTTCTGATGACAAGGCCGTTAACAGTATTATCGGAATATGGCTGGTTTCTATTTGCGATTTTAAAATGTTACAAAACTCAAATCCATCCATAACCGGCATCATAACATCTGAAATCACCAGGTGAATATTTTGTGTTTTTAAAATATCAAGGGCTTGTTTTCCGTTTTCGGCCCAAAGTATGGTATAATAATCCTTAAGAAAAGATATTAGAAATTTTCTGAGATCAACGTTGTCTTCAATAACCAACAGGTTTATATCTTCATTCACAACCTTTTCTTTTACAATTGCTTTCTCCTGGGGTTGCCACGAGCTAATGTTTTTTGCTAATGTTTGATTTTGATACATTATTTTTTGTGCCTTTTGTTTTGCCGGCAACTGAACTGAAAAACTCGTTCCTTCGCCAGGGGTACTTTGCACAATAATTGCTCCCCGGTGCATTAATGTATATTCCTTACAAAGGTTAAGACCGATTCCTGAACTGTATTCGTTCGTTTTATTCTTTTTCCCTTGTTCAAACCTTTCAAATACCTTGGGCAGGTCATCGCTTTCAATTCCTATTCCGCTGTCAATAACCTGAATGTCGACAAAATCTTCATTTTCAAGTTTGCCATAGCTTAATTGATTGGAGAAATAGTTGCTTCTTTGAATTTGATTATCATGAATTTCAACCGTTATTTTGCCGTTAACCGGTGTGAACTTAAAAGCGTTTGACAATAAGTTGTAAATAATTTTATCCAATTTTTCATCATCGGCTTCAATCAAGGTATTCTCGTTATTGTGATTGAATGCAAACTGAATATTTTTTTGTTTTGCTTCTTCCGAAAAGTTAAGGATTCGTTCCTGAACAAAGTTTACCAGCTCAATTTTTGTGATGTTCAGTTTCGTTTTTCCTTTTTCAACTTTTCTTAAATCCATAATCTGGTTAATAAGCTGAAGTAACCTGTTAGTGTTCCGCTTTATTGTTTTTAACTGCTCACGCTGTTCATCGCTCAGGTTGTCGGCTTCAATAAGTTTCTTCAACGGCCAGTTAATCAGTGTTAAAGGAGTTCTGAATTCGTGCGAAATGTTTGTAAAAAAGGTAAGTTTCATTTCGTGGAGTTGCTCCTCCTGTTCGTACTTAATTTTTTCGATAAGAATGGTTTTTTTCAGTTTTACTCTTTCCCTCATAAAGTTGTAGAAAGCCAACAGTATTAGAAATACGGCTATGGAGTAAAAAATTAAAGCCAGTTGCGATTTGTGCCAAAATTGTTTAATCTCAACAGGAAGTTGTGTTGGTATATCATTCCAGATACCATCATTGTTACAAGCTGTTACCTCGAAAATGTAATTACCCGCCGGCACATTAAAAAAAGTTGCTGTTCCATCAATATTTTCGCCTACCCATTCGTCGATATAATTGGTTAGCCGATACATAAATCTGTTTTTTTCGGGTAGGAGGTAGTTATCTGCCGAAAAGTGAAACTTAATACTTGTTTCCTGCGGATCTAATACCAGTTTGTTAAACTTGTGTCTAATGTTTTGTGATGGTATAACCTTTTGGTTATTTACCTCAACTTTGCTTATCAAAACATTAGGAGCCAGTTCATTCATTTTTATACTGCTGGGGCCCATTACCGTAAAACCATTTGTACCCCCAACATATAAGTTGTTGTTTGAATCATTAAAAATGGCTCCGGGATTAAATAAGTTTCCCTGAATTCCATCGGTAATTTCAAACTTTCTAACTTTATCTTTCTCTGTTTCATAAAGGAACAGCCCATCGTTGGTAGTAATGCATATCGAGTTATCATACCCTTCAATTATTCCATAAACGTCATGTCCTTTCAGTACTCCTTTTGCCGTAAAATGACTAAGTTGGTTGGTTTCCGGATCGTAAATATATATTCCATTTGCCCTGGTTCCCATCCATATTCTGCCATCCGATAATTCAGTAACAAAATAAAATGCCGGGGTTATTGGGTTGAAATCCGCGAGATTGTCGGTGCTAAAGCGTTTTATTTTGCCTGATGGTAAATGAACCTGAAACATTCCATTAAGAGAAGCCAGCCACAGATTATTTTTAGAATCGAGAGCAATGTGACGAAAGGTTACGTTGTTTAATTGCACTAGCGGATAGGTGTTTGATTGATTTACAATTTCTTTTTTCTCAAAACTGTAAAAAAGTAAGCCACCTGCGCTTGAACCAATCCAAATACCTGAATCTGACTTACACAGAGCATACACCTGAATTCGTGGTATCGTTGATCTGTTTTCGGTGCCAAGTGAAAAATTTTTAAATACTGTTTCACCTTTTTCCCTGTAAAATAAGCCATTAAACGCCGATCCTACCCAAAGTCCTCCTTTATCGTCGGCACAAAGCGATTTGATATTAAGAATTCCACCGTTCTTTAGCACCTTGATTTTTTGAAAACTGTTAGATCGCTTATCGAATAGATTTAAACCATTCAATTCTGTACCAACATATAATTCTCCGTTTGTGGTTTGTGCAAACGAACTTACCATATTCGACGATAGGGTGTTTGGAGCTAAAGAGTGCCTGAACGTTTTAAATTTATTATCGGCGTGATGTAAATAGGCAATACCTCCCGACCAGGTGCTTATCCATAGACCTCCCTGTTTGTCTTCGTATATATCATAGATTGAATTGTGTGGTAAACCGCTGTACTCTTCCTGGTCAAAACGGATTAAATTAGTGCCCGTATCCAGAAATAATCCGAAATACGATCCAATCCAAATCCGTCCGCGTGTATCTCTCCATATTTTTCGAATACTTGCCCGTTCAAAATTATATTGCGGATTTATTGGATAAGAATATTGAGAGATCAGGTTTCCGTGCATGTCGTACCTGCGCGCACCATGGGTATCAAATCCAACCAAAATCTGATCGTTGGTGGCAAAAATGGTTCGGGTAACAGATCCCGGCCCATCAATAATTTTTTCTGCTTTTTTTTGATTTGCTGAAATCCGGAAAATGGTACCATCTTGCGTACCCAACCACAACCGGTTGGTATCATCGGTATAAAGTAACCTGGGTAACTTGTTTAAACCTTTAGATATCCTGATTAATTGGTTATGTTCAGCATTTAAATACCCAAAGAAATCCTGGTCGCTAATCCATAATTTTCCTTCTCCGTCGAGTGTAATTGAATTTATTTGTTTGCCAGCTGCTGTACCATCTTCATAGGTGTAATCTACAGCATCAAAATTCTGATTTTTATGGTTGTATAAGCATAGTCCGGCATCGGTACTTACCCATACATTGTTTTTATTGTCGATTTCAATACCTGAAATACGGTTACTCGGAATGGAGTTTGGGTTGTTTGCCTGGTGAACAAAACGTATTACTTCTTTTGAATCATACCTTATTATCCCGTCAGAACTACCCATCCAGATATAACCCATCATATCTTGTGTAATATTATGTATGGCCTGGAAACTGTATCCGCCAGGAGGAGAAATTCTGCGAAATGTTATTTCGTCGATACTGGCATGCAGTTTAAATGAGTATATAAATAAAAGAAGTACCAGAAAACATTTTGGTTTCATAAAAAGTCTTTTGCCGTTAGTTAGTAATAGCCAAAAATAAAACTTGTTGTCCTTAGTATCTAGCTCTTATGTTGCATTTATGCGACATCTGTAACTTTGTGCAACAAAATTTTTAATAATTGCAACAGGACGACTAATTATTGAATTTGCTATTCGATAGCTTTGACTTACTAACGTACTTAAACTAATTCAATAACTATGAGAACCTGTTCTTTCCTTAAAGCCTTCAATTTAATACATGTCAGTGTAAATATAAACACAAAGTATATTCACTCCACCTATACCAACTATTTATCTACATACTATATAGTCTAGTTTAGTTTTATAAATAAATCTTCTCCCTGTATCAGGGATGAAGATTTATTTAATGGTCGATGAGTTCTTACCGATCTGATATGAAACAACCAGCAAAAAGAAAAATTGAAACCCAGACAGTATATAACTGTCGTTTCCGGCCTGATTCAGTTTATGTCTTTCATAAAATAAATCTATCCATATGAATAAGCTCATCACATTACTTTTTTTAATCCTGAGTTTGGGATGTTCTAACCAACAAACAGGTGAAGAAGACAGAATAATCAAACATTTGGAGTCTCAGCTTGATTATGCTGTTAAAAATGCGGAGTCGTTAGCAACCTCGGAGTTAATATCACCCCGAACTTCAGAAAACGGGAAATTGAAACTTGTAAAAACCAGGGATTGGACCAGTGGTTTCTTTTCCGGAAACCTGTGGATGATGTATGAATTAACCGGTGATGAGAAATGGAAAGAGTCGGCACTTAAGTTTACTTTACCGCTTGAACAAGAAAAATGGAATGGGAATACCCACGATATGGGATTTAAAATGTATTGTAGTTTCGGACAGGCCATAAAATATACTGACAATCCCGAATACCGCGAAATTCTTATCCAATCAGCCAAAACTTTATCAACCCGCTTTAATCCTGTGGTGGGTTGTATTCGTTCATGGGATCATAACAGCGACAAGTGGGATTACCCTGTAATAATCGATAATATGATGAATCTGGAATTATTGCTGTGGGCTGCTAAAGAAACAGGAAATGAAAATTTTAAGGAAATTGCCATCAAACATGCTGAAACTACAATAAAGAACCATTTCAGGGATAATTATTCCTCGTATCACGTAATAGATTATAATCCGCAAACCGGCGAGGTTCAACATAAAAATACGCACCAGGGTTATGCTGACGAAAGCGCATGGTCGCGCGGTCAGGCGTGGGGTTTGTATGGTTTTACTATGCTATATCGTGAAACTGGTAATGATGAATTTTTAGGGCAGGCCGAACGAATTGCTGATTTTATTCTAAGCCAGCCAGATATAAAACAAGGTGAAATTCCTTACTGGGATTTTGATGCACCCGGTATTCCTGATGAACCTTTGGATGCCTCTGCCGGAGCCATAATTGCTTCGGCCTTATTTGAACTTAGCACGTTTTCTGATAAACAAAGAGAATATGTGAGTGTTGCAAGAAATCTTTTGGCAACCCTGTCAACGGATAAATTTCTGGCACCCGTTGGCGAGAATGAAGGATTTTTATTAAAACATTCCACAGGGCATAAGCCGCATGATTCAGAAATTGATGAGCCTTTGGTGTATGCCGATTACTATTTTCTGGAAGCCATAATCCGAAACAGAGCTATAAAAACCAAAGATGAATAGGCTGAATAATCGTGATTACTAAACCATTATTATAATTAATTAAAACTATTTTTATGAAAAACAAAAATGGAAGTAAAAAAGTCCTGAGCTTTTTTTTACTGTGTTTCGTTTTCGTGACTGTTGGTTTTAGTGCTTATGCGCAAAAAACGGTTACGGGAACTGTAAAAGATGATGGCGGAATACCATTGCCGGGTGTTTCTGTAGTTATCAAAGGAACAACAACAGGTACTGCAACCGGAATTGATGGAGAATATTCTCTTGCCGGTGTAAGTGCTGATGCAACCCTTATTTTCTCCTTCGTGGGATTCGAGACCCAAGAAGTTGTCGTGGGAAGCCAATCTGCAATTAATGTATCAATGGTAGCTTCTTCAATAGGTATTGAGGAGGTAGTAACTATTGGTTACGGTACTCAGAAAAAAGCCAACCTAACCGGCTCGGTTGGAATGGCAACTGCCGAAACACTTGAAAATAGACCGATCGTTTCTGCAGGCGAGGGATTACAAGGAGTAATTCCCAACCTGAATATTACCATCCGAAACGGTGATCCTACACGTACGGCTGATTTTAACGTTCGTGGTTTCGAATCAATCAACGGAGGTAGCCCTCTTGTATTAATTGATGGAGTTCCTGGAAACATGGATAAGTTGAACCCGAACGACATTGAAAGTGTAACGGTATTAAAAGATGCTGCAGCGGGTGCCGTTTATGGTGCAAGGGCAGCATTTGGTGTAATCCTGGTTGAAACCAAACGCGGAAAACAAGGAAAAATGACCGTTACTTTATCAACCGAGCAATCGGCCACACAACCTATTTTCTTAATCGATCCGGTTACCGATCCGTATGATGCAGCAGCAGCATGGAACCTGGCAACTACCAGAACGAATGGTACGCCTCGGTACGACGATGATTATATGGCTGGTTTTCTGGCCTGGAAAGAAAATCCAACTCTTGAAAACGAATGGGGTGTTGTTGACGGAAACCTGCGTCACTACGGATATACCGATTATATTGGTATGACAGTTGCCGACTGGTCGATGCAACAAAAGTACGATATGAATATTTCGGGAGCTACCCAAAATGCATCGTACTATGTATCTTTTGGTTTTCTTGACAAAAACGGTTGGAGAAATGTAGCTGATAAGTATAATGATGACTATCAGCGCTACAATGTATTGTCGAAAGCCGATTTTAAAATAAACGACTGGATGTCGTTGGATGAACAGATTACCTGGAGTGCTGAACAAAGTGCAGCTCCGCATTTTTATAATTGGGACGTTGACATTAATACAGTTGCGCGTGTGGCACCAAACCATGTTGTTACTTTCCCCGATCTTCCATATTATCTGGAGCCAGGAGATCACGATGACTTTTTGCCTTACATCGGACAATACATGTCAAGTTTGAATGCTTTACCTTACTGGGAACAGGGCGGTCGCGATACAGAAACAAAGCACCGTTTGATGCTAAAACAGGGGATCACTCTTACTCCCTTAAAAGGCTTGAGAGTTAGAGGCGATTTTGCATACACTACATATCATCGCCAACGTCAGGAAGTACAAAGTAAAGTAGACATGGTGGAAGGTCTTGATTTGGCAAATATGAAATTTGTAAATGGTTTTAGTGGTGATGATTGGATCAGAAACTTCTCGAATTACGATCAGTATTACACCATGAATGCGTATGCTGAATATACTTACGAAGAATTGAAAGATCATTACATTAAAGCCATGGTTGGTTATAACCAGGAGTGGGGTAGGAATACTTATTTCCGGGCAATGAACAACACGCTTATTACTCCGTTAATTACCGACCTGAATGCAACAACCGGTATGCAACAAACTGAAGGCAGTAAATCGCATGTTTCGTTACGTGGCGTATTCTATCGTTTAAACTATTCTTATAAAGACAGATACCTGCTTGAAGTGAATGGTCGTTATGACGGTACTTCACGTTTCCCGAAAGATGATCGTTTTGGTTTCTTTCCATCATTTTCTGTCGGTTGGAGGCTTTCAAATGAAGGTTTTATGTCTGGCACAACCGATTGGTTGGATAATCTGAAATTACGTGCTTCTTACGGTACATTGGGGAACCAGTTATTGGGTAGCGGTAACAATAATCTGTATCCTTATATTTCTACAATGGGATCAGGTATGTCGCCATACATGATGTCGGGTGGAGGCCGTACCCCTTATGTATCGGCAGCAGGTTTGGTTAGTCCTACACTTACCTGGGAAACTGTTGAAACCAAGAATTTTGGTTTAGACTTTACCATGCTGAATCAACGACTGGATGTATCGTTTGATTATTACCACCGCGATACAAAAGATATGTTAATGGATGTAGAATATCCATCATTATTGGGTACTGCTGCACCAAAATCAAATGCTGCCGACTTGCGGACAAAAGGTTGGGAGTTGGCTGTAAACTGGCGCGACAGAATTGGTGAAGACTGGCGCTACAGCATTACTTTAGGCTTGGCCGACAGCCAGGCTGAAATTACTAAATACGACAACCCTACAGGAGCCCTTTCTGAGCATTATGTGGGTAAAAAAATGGGTGAAATCTGGGGATATACCACCGAAGGTATTTTCCAAACAGACGATGCAGTAGCAGCCCATGCTGATCAATCAAAAATTGGTTCGAACTGGAGAGCTGGTGATATTATGTACAAGGATTTGGATGGAGATGGCGAAATTTCATCAGGAAACAATACTTTGAGTGATCCGGGCGACCGCTCAATAATTGGGAAAAATACGGCCAGATACAGTTTTGGTTTCACTCCTGATATTCAGTACAAAAACTGGGCGTTAACCTTGTTCTTCCAGGGATTATTCAGAGATTACCTTCCGGGTAACGGAAACTGGAATGCATTCTATCCGTTTAATGCCGGTCATATCGAAAAATTTTACCTGACCGAAACATGGAGTGAAGACAATCCGAATGCTTACTTTGCTGCACCGCACCAGTCAACAAACGATAAAAAGAATATTCAGCCGCAATCGCGTTACGTACAAAATGCAGCTTACATTCGATTGAAGAATATAACCTTGAGTTATAATGTTCCGCAAAATTTGCTGAGCAAAGTAAAAATGAGCAATGCAATGATCTACGTATCAGGTATGAACCTTTGGGAAGCTACCGGAATGCATGCTCCACTTGATCCGGAACAGACTGCAACCGTTACGCAGGAATATTATTTTAACCGTGTTTATACATTGGGTGTAAAGGTTTCATTCTAATTACCAGTAAAAGAAGAAAAGATGAAAAAGAATATATTAAAACTTAGTTCTGTGATTTTTACAACGCTGTTATTCTTCAGTTGTAATAATGACTTTTTGGAAAGATACCCGCTTGATGAAGTGAGTAACGAAACTTTCTGGAATACGGAAAACGATTTAATGGTATACAATAACAGTATATACGATCGGGCAAGAAACGACAATGACGTGCCGATTTTGATGGCACACGATGATGGATTCGACAGTAACAATCAAAGCTTTTGGTACCTTGATGAATTTTCGGATAACATTGCTCCGCGACACTCAAGACACAACCGTTATCAGCAGGTGAGAGGCGGTGTTCATAATGTTTCATCCGGAGCACAAATGTATGGCTGGAGAGATGGTGGATGGGCTTTCGTACGTGCCATTAACGTGTTTATGGATAATTATCCGAAAGCATTGGATAATGGTGTGCCTGAAGCAACAGTTAATAAATATGTGGGCGAAGCTCGTCTTTTCAGAGCTTGGTTTTATGCCGATAAAATTTCGAAATTCGGACGTGCACCCTGGGTTGATCACGAGTTAAACATTGATTCGGAGGAATTGTACGCGCCCCTGGATGATCGTGAAACAGTGATGACCAATGTTTTGGCCGATTTAAATTATGCCTGTCAGTGGATGCCGGCGCAATGGGGTGATGGAAATGACGGAGCTCCGGGGCGTTTAAATAAGTGGAATGCCTTATTGATTAAATCAAGAGTTTGTTTGTTTGAAGGAACATGGCGTAAGTATCATGGCTTGTCGGATGCAACCATGTGGTTACAGGAAGCAGCCAATGCGGCAAAAGAAATTATGGATGATGGACCATATGCTTTGTACGACACCAATGATCCTGAGAATGATTACCAGGCCATTCATAAAATGAAATCAGACCTTACCGGCGTTCCTGAAGTAATGTACTGGAGAAGGTATCAATTGGGTGTTTTTACTAACCACGTACAAAGTTATCACCGCGGTTATAATGGCGGAGCTACTAAAAGTATGGTTGAAGATTATTTGTGTACCGATGGACTTCCCATATCAACTTCTCCTGAGTATAAAGGTGATGCCAGCTTAAGAGATGTATTTGCCAACCGCGATCCGCGTTTACGTCAAACGGTTCTGCACCCCGATGATGCAGCACGCTGGCATTGGAATAATGGTGATGCTTTGCGTACTTATCCTCGTGTATCAGGAATGGGGGGACAAACTTCTGAAACCGGTTATTCCATCTGTAAAGTATACGAGCCTACAACTTCACATGCTTCTTATAATGTTTCTGATACACCCGCTATTATAATGCGTTATGCTGAGGTATTGTTAAACTATGCAGAAGCGATGGCTGAACTCGGCACCTTGGATCAGGCCGGTTTGGATATGAGTATTAATCTGATACGCGACCGCGCCGGTATGCCCGACATGACTATGGATGTGCCCATGGATCCAAGGTATGCAAATGATGGTGTTTCTGCTTTAATTTCAGAAATTCGCCGCGAACGTCGTGTTGAATTGTTTATGGAAGGTTTTCGTTACGATGACCTGAGACGTTGGAAACAAGGTAAAAAACTCGAAAATCCAGATTTGGGAATGCGTTGGGATGATGCCAACAAAGCAGAGATCGATCCGGAAGGAAAAGCAACTGTAAAAACAACCCTGGTTAACGGTGTTCCATACATTGATGTATATCAGGGAACCGACTGGGCTGTACCTGTATTTGATGAAAACAAACATTATTTGTGGCCGATACCACTTAATGCAATTGCACAAAATCCGAATATTACACAAACTCCCGGCTGGGAGTAACGAAAGTTTTAGCTAATTAGTAAATTGATACCAAAGCCGTGGTTCGTCTGGTTGACGGACACGGCTTGGTTTTCTTATTAAAAATACCGGAATACCGACTCATTTCATTTACGGTAACCAAAAGGATGAAAACGATAGAGACTGAACATTTTATGAAATAGAATACGGAATAGGATAGCTCATTAAAAATGACTTCCTATTTTTATAGTTAATACCAACTAACAAAACCAACTAAAATGAAAACGAAAATACATCTTGCTATTTGTTTATTCTGCCTGGCAGTTATATGGTCGGCAGCGGCGCAGGAGAAGGAAGTTCCCTCGCTCGATAATCCTATATCAGTCCAGTATCTAAAAAAGAACCTTCGCAAATCGCAGCCGCGTTTGGTTTTAAATTCCCAAATAAAAAACAAGCTAAAAACAAAATTGAAGACCGATGAGCTTGTACAAAATATGTATAAGGCCATAAAACTAAATGCTGAAAGCATTTACGATGAACCTCTGCTGGAAAGAGTTATGGTTGGTCGTCGTTTGTTGTCAACTTCACGCGAAATGCTATGGCGCGTAAATATGCTGGGAATGGTTTATCAAATGGAAAATGATGAGAAAGCATTAAATCGTTTAAATAATGAAGTACTGGCTGTTTGCAATTTTTCGGATTGGAACCCATCACATTTTTTGGATGTGGCCGAAATGAGTATGGCCGTTGCTTTTGCCCTCGACTGGACGGAAGGAAAACTTCCAGCATCAACCATTGAATTGGCACAAAACGCTTTAATTGAAAAAGGGATAGCTCCCAGTTGGCCGGAGAACGGAAATACTCCGGGCTGGGCATTTGGACACAACAACTGGAACCAGGTATGTAATGGCGGAATGATAGCCGCTTCTATAGCAATTGCAGAAAAAGACCCGGAACTCGCTGCCAAAACAATTAGCAGAGCTTTGGATGGTATGGTACAGGCTTTAAAGCAATATTCACCGGATGGGGTTTATCCTGAAGGTTCAACTTACTGGGGTTACGGCACCAGTTTTTCGGTGGTTACATCTGCCTTCCTGGAAAGCGCGTTCGGAAGCGACTTTGGTATTGCTGATTACCCTGCTTTTAAGGAGAGTGCAGTATTTCGGTATTTAATGAATACCCCATCGGGATGGTATTACAATTTTGCCGATTGCGGAGACAAAAGAGGCGCTGCCGGCGATGTTATTTTAGCCTGGTTTGCAAACAAAACAGGCAATTCTGAATTTTTCGAAGAAGAAAGGTTCCTGATGCCAGCAGAAGAAATGGGGAAACTATCCCGACTTGGTGGTGCAGCCTTGGTTTGGTTGTCGCAATACGAGGAGAAATCAGATGTAGAAATACCCCTCGCGTGGAAAGGTGACGGTTCAAATCCTATAGTAGTTTTTAAAGGTGATGACGAGCACAATTACTATTTTGGAGGAAAAGGTGGCCGAGCAACCACAAGTCACGGAAACATGGATGCCGGTTCTTTTATTTTTGAATTGAACGGCGTGCGTTGGGTTATCGATCCGGGCAACCAGGCTTACCACGAATTGGAGAAAACCGGATTTGATTTGTGGGGAAGCTGTCAGGATTGTCAGCGCTGGACGCTGCTCACCAAAAATAACTTCGGACACAGCACCGTAACCGTAAACAATGAACTTTTTGTAAACGACGGACAGGCAACGCTTGAGCATTTCCAATCGGGCGAAAAACAACAGGCTACCTTTGATTTAACCGCAGTTTATGTCGGAAATGTTAACAGCGCAAAACGAACGTTTACAAAAGACAGCCCGGTTTCGTTAGTTATAGAGGACGAAATTGAAATTTCGGAAAAAACAGAACTCATTACCTGGCAATTAATGACCACTGCAGATGTGGAATTTGTTGATGGTGGTGCCGTGTTAAAACAAGAAGGCAAAACTTTAAAACTTGAGAACCTTTCGCACCCGGAGTTGAGTTTGTCGCTTGTTTCACTCTATCCGGCTCCTATGGAATTGGATCGCCAAATTGAAGGATTAAAACGTATAGAACTAAGAATACCGGCCTGGGTAATAGAGGATGGTAAAACTGAAATTAAAATAAGGCTTGCCGAAAATTAAAATAAAAACAGTAAACGAGTCCTGAGTTTTCGGGGCTCGTTTACTGTTTGCTGATGGGCAGGCATGTATATCGCTAATACAAACATTTTAAACGTATGAAAAGACTAACCGTAATTATACTATTCTTTTGCTGTGCTTCCTTGATGGCTTATGCGGAAAACGACATTCAAATTGTAAAAGAACGCATTTATAAGGAGGTAATGAAACCGGAGGTTGATGATGCACAGATAGAGACGCTGCTTCAAACCTTAAAAGACGATGGTACCTGGCCGGGAATTGATTACTCGAATGTTTCAAGAGAAGGTTTTGAGCACCGGATTCATACGTCAAATCTTGTTTCTTTGGCAAGGGCTTATAAAAGCAAATCATCAGAATATTACAAAAAGAAAAAGGTAAAAGCAGCCATCGAACTGGGGCTGAAAAATTGGGTGGAGCACGATTACTTCTGCGAAAACTGGTGGCACAATCAAATTGGAACGCCCAATTACTTGGTAACTTTAATGCTGATTATTGGCGATGAGCTCGACAAGGAATTGGTGAACAAAACTCAACCGATAATTGGAAGGGCACACATAAACGCTGGTGGAGCGCGACCAGGTGGAGACCGAATTAAAATTGCGGGTATTCAGGCAAAAAATTGTTTGTTTTTGGGCGACGATGAAAAATTTGATGAGGTAGTGCGTGTAATCGAAAATGAAATAAAGTATGTAGAATGGATAGGAGCAAAATATGGGTATGGCTTTCGGAAAATAGTTGGAGGATTTGAAAACCGGTCGTACGAAGGGCGTGGTATTCAGTTCGACAACAGCTTCCACCATCGTACTGACGGCGTGAACAATACATTGTCATATGGTTTAAGTTATGCAGCAGCATTTGCCGAATGGGCAGTTTACACTACCGGTACCAAATTTTCTTTTTCAGAAGAAAAACTTGACCAGCTAATTGATTACTTTTTGGATGGTATTTGCAAAACTTCGGTATTTGGAAAAGTTCCGGATGTTGGAGCTAAAAACCGCAGTATAAGCCGCGAAGGAGCTTTGAATCCATACGATGATGTTTTACCCGCGAAACTGATCTCGGTTTCAGATTACAGGCATAATGAGCTTCAGGAAATTATTGATGTTCGCAATAATAAGGCAAAGCCAACACTTGCGCATGCAACCTTTTATTGGGATTCAGAGCATTTTTCATTTCAACGGCCTGATTGGTTTGCCTCGGTACGCATGTACTCTACCCGTAACTACAACATGGAGCAGCCCTACAACAGCGAGGGATTTTTGAACCATCACCGTGGCGACGGAACAAATCATATTTCAGTTTCGGCCGATGAGTATAAAGGTCTTGCTCCGGTTATGGACTACCAAAAAATTCCGGGAACAACAGTTATGCAGAAAGAAGAAATGCCCGGTGCCAATGAATTACAAAAACTTGGATTAACCGATTTTGTTGGTGTTGCAACCGATGGAAAATATGGTGCCGTTGCTTTCGATTTTAAAAGTCCTCACGATCCGTTAATTGCCAGAAAAGCATGGTTCTTTTTTGATAAGGAATATGTTTGTTTGGGAACCGGAATTTCTTGCTCAAACGCAGAACTGCCGGTGGTAACAACATTAAACCAGTGTATTCTTCATGGAGACGTAATTGTTGCTTCCGGAGGAAAAAGTAATGTTATTGAGAAAGGCGAAACGGAATATAAAAATGTCGACTGGATCTATCATGATAAGCTTGCTTATGTTTTTCCTGAGCCAACAACGGTACAACTGAAAAACAATATTGCAAAAGGTTCATGGTATCGTATTAACCGGCAAACCGATTCTCCGAAAGACGAAATTGAATGCGATGTTTTTGAACTTTATCTGAATCACGGCAAACGTCCGAATGGAGCTAACTATCAATACATTGTAGTGCCGGCAACCAATCCGGAAGAGGTTCAGATTAATACATCAAAAAATAATATAACGATTCTTCAAAATTCTCCTGCAGTACAGGCGGTTTGGCAAAAAGAGCTGCAAATGTGCCAGGCTATTTTTTTCAGCGAAGGAACATTAGAGGTGAATGACGATATTACGGTTGAATGCGGGAATCCGGGAGTGTTAATTGCAAAAACAGATGGGACGAAGATCACGGAAATTACCGTTTCTGACCCAGCCCGGAAGAATGCAAAAATGTTGGTTTCTATTCCCGGAAAAGTGAATGCTAAAGCAGAAAATCTTACTGTTTTATGGAATGAAGGTACCGGGATGAGTGATTTGCTTATCGATCTGCCAACAGGTAATTATGCAGGTAGTAGTGTAACAATTAAACTGTAACAAATGCCGATAGTAATTTTTTAAAATAAGATGAAAAACCGAATCATTTTTATCGTTATCCTGACAGTAATTTTTGGGATTGTTACTTCCTGCTCTGACAAAAGACAGTCGCAACATCCGAATGTATTGTTTATTGCCGTTGATGATTTAAGACCGGAAATGAATTGCTACGGGAACAAGCAAATAGTATCGCCCAATATCGATCGACTTGCCGAAAACGGAGTTCTGTTTCAACATGCTTATTGTCAGCAGGCAATTTGTATGGCTTCGCGAGCCAGTATTTTTACCGGCTATTATGCAAATGCTAATCAAATATACAGTTGCCTTTCTGTTGATGATTTAATGACGGAAGTTTTGACGATCAATGAATTCTTTAAAAAATCCGGTTATGATGTTTTTGGAATCGGGAAATTATACCACCATCAGGAAGATCACCTGAAACAATTTGGCGAAGGCTGGCTCGAAACTCAAAAACTGGCACAAGGCGAAACTAAGGGCAGAGGGTATCTTACTTCAGAGGCTCAGGCAACTTTAACAACTGAAGGAAGGGGGCCGGCCTGGGAAAGTGCTGATGTTGAAGATAACGAGTACCGCGATGGATTTTATGCCGACTGGGTTGTGAACAAACTTAACGAACTTAAAACTTCACAAAAACCTTTTTTCCTGGGCGTTGGTTTTCAGAAACCGCATTTGCCTTTTAACGCTCCAACAAAATATTGGGATTTATACGATCCTTCGCAAATAGAAACTGCCGATAATCCTTATTTCCCGGAAAATGGTTCGCTTTACGGTAAACATAATTTTGGCGAATTGCGCAACTATACAAATATTCCCAAAGGTAATGCTGAAATTTCTGAAGAGATGCAGTTAAAACTTATTCACGGTTACCAGGCCTGTGTGTCGTATACTGATGCCCAAATTGGAAAGGTATTGGATGCACTGGAAGAAAATGGCTTGAAAGATAACACTGTAATCGTGCTTTGGGGCGATCATGGCTGGAAATTGGGAGAACACGGAATGTGGTGTAAACACACGGCTTTTGAAGTAGACATCAGGGGCCCTTTAATTATTTCTGCGCCTAATATCAAGAAGAACGTAAAAACAAATGCTTTGGCTGAATATGTTGATGTTTTTCCGACGCTGGCCGAACTATGTGGTTTCGAAATTCCTGTTCACCTGCAGGGAGAGAGTCTTTTACCGGTATTAATCGATCCTGAATCATCAGTGAAAGAGCAGGCATTTAGCATTTGGCCATCGTATCGGGGCGCAAGTAATGATAAATCGAAAAAGGTAATAGGATATTCTGTTCGTACCCCAAAATACCGATATACCGAATGGATTCGAATTGATTCAGGCGAGGTTATGGATAGGGATTTGTTCGACCATGCAACAGATCCCGATGAAAACAGAAACGTCGTGAATGATAAAAAATACGAAGATGAAGTTCCTAAACTTTCTGAGATGATAAAAGATTTCCGCGAAAGAACTGAAAATATTGAGTTATGAAAAGGAATTTTTGTTTGCTATTAACTGCAATCATTCTGCTTTTCTCCGGTTGTAACGAAGAACAACCACAGCAGAAGAAAATCAGGTTTGGAGGCTGGGATTATGATTGGATACAAAAGGTGAAAAGTGATTTGAATACCGGTGGTGAAAAATTCCTTCCAGCCTACAATCAATTAATAAAAGATGCTGATGAAGCTCTTGAAGAGGGAGTTTTTTCAGTAACGTTTAAAAAACTCATGCCACCTAGTGGTAATAAACATGATTACATGAGTATGGGGCCTTATTGGTGGCCCGATCCCGAAAAGGAAGACGGTATGCCGTATATTCGAAAAGACGGTGAGATCAATCCCGAACGAAATAACACAGACAGTCCCCGGTTGGCAGGTTTAATTAAAAATGTTCGTGCGTTAACCTTGGCCTGGTATTTTTCGGGTGAAATTACTTATGCTGAAAAGGCAGCGGAGTTGCTTAGGGTTTGGTTTTTGGATGAGGCGACCTTAATGAATCCTCATTTGGAATATGCGCAGGCCATTCCCGGTAGAACACCCGGACGGTTTATCGGAGTTATTGATGCAACTTCATTACAGGTTTTGGTTGATGCAATTGCTTTTCTTGAAACATCGGGAACGCTAACAACCTCCGAAAATGAAGGAATCAGATCATGGTTTGAACGGTATTTTAAGTGGCTGGTTGAAAGTGAACATGGAAAAAATGAAGATGCTTATAAAAACAATCATTCGGTGGCTTATGATCTTCAGTCATCGTCAATAGCTAATTTCTTGGGAGACGATGATTTTGTGGCCCGGAAAGTACGAGAATTGCCACGCAGAAGAATTGATCCGATGATTGAAGAAGACGGACGGCAACCTGAAGAGTTGATCAGAACCAAGGCTTTTGGGTATTCGGTAGCAAATCTCGGAAACTTTTATCGTGTAGGAGAAAGAGGATTAGAGGTTGATGTGAATATTTTCAACTATGTGAATGTTAAAGGAGGATCGCTGCAAAAAGCTCTTGATTATTTAATTCAGTATATCGGCAAGGAGGAAGAGTGGCCCTATCAGCAAATTTCTGGGTGGGAACAAACTGAAAACAACCTGGGCTTAATCGTACGAAAAGCTGCAAGAATTTATGAGAATGAAGCCTATCATAAATTGTGGACAGATACTTTTTATGAAAGGTTGAAAACTGATTGGACATTGCTTGTTATTCCTGAATTTCAAAAAAAATAGATTATGCGTTATTATTCATTAATATTTTGGTTTACTGTTTTGTTTATTTGGGTGGCTTGTACGCCGTCCAAAACAGAAAAAGACATTATTATCGACGAAACTGCGCAAAACAAGTCGATTGTTCAAACCATAAAGATCGACAGTGTCTGGGCAGGGCATCCCGTTGGTTTTAGTTTATATACACATGGCAAGCGGCAGTACATTGCCTATTACAATGCTAACCGTAATATGGTAGTCGGGCAACGGGATTTGACTGACGATCGTTTCGAATTGCACACAATGCCGGCAACCACAAGAGAAGAATATGGCGGAACCAGCACAGTTTTGGGATGGGATAGTCACAACTTTGTAACCATTGGTATCGACAAGGATGGATATATACATCTTTCGGGAAATATGCATGTACACCCACTTACTTATTTTAGAAGCACTAAACCAAACGATATTACAACTTTACAGCAGGAAATGACGATGGTAGGGCCCAATGAAGAAAGATGTACCTATCCGCATTTTATGCTGACTAAGGAAAACGAATTGCTGTTTCATTATCGTGACGGAGGTAGTGGAAACGGGAATGAGATTTATAATATTTATTCAACCGAAGACAAAAAATGGAAGCGGCTTTTGGATACTCCCTTAACCGATGGTCAGGGTTTAATGAACGCTTATCAGTCTCAACCCACTGTGTTAAAAGACGGGTGGTATCATGTATACTGGGTTTGGAGGGATACACCTGACTGTTCTACCAATCATGATCTTTCGTATATGAAAAGCCCCGATCTGATTCATTGGTACAATGCCTTTGGAGAACCTTTGGAGCTGCCTGCAACCATTGAAAAGCGGTCGGTGATTGTAGATCCGATTCCGGTAAAAGGAGGTATTATTAACCTGGCAGCAAAACTTTGTCTCGACGAAAAAAATAATCCTGTTTTTGTATACCATAAATACGATCAGGACGGTAATCTTCAATTTTATATTGCGCTTACAGAAAATGGAGAATGGACGCACAAACAGATAACTGACTGGGATTACAGGTGGGAATTTTCAGGTAACGGGAGTATAAATACCGAAGTAAGCATAAAAGGTTTCAATAAGCGGAACGACGGATATTACGAAGTGGATTACTGGCATAAAAAATACGGAAATGGCACCCTGCTTTTAAATGATAGTTTTGATGCTGTTGGCAAGGTTTTAAAAGCTGAATCGTTGAACAGCGGTTTCGACCTTGAAGGGAGTTTTCCGGGGTTGGCTATTCGCACAACGGGAGATTTGGGAAGTAGCAGTGAGGAAAATACATCTTACATACTAAAATGGGAAACCATTGGTCGTAACCGCGATCGTCCGCGAGAGAAACCATGGCCCGAAGCAAGTTGGCTTTATTTGTATAAGTTGAAGGAAAATTAAAATGCTAATCAGTTAGACAATAGATTTATGAACTTCAGGGAAAAAATAGCACTGGTTTTTATTTTGGCGGTAGTAAGCTTAAATTACTCATTTGCACAAAAGTGGCAAGAGATTGAAACAGTGGATGACGTTTGCAAAGCCTATCCGGAGCAAATGAAAACAATGCTTAATCAGTTTGATTTGAACTATCCGGGATTGGAAAAAGTGAAAGCAGCATATAATTCAGGTGATTTAGTTGCCGCATGTACTCAACTGTTGGACTATTACAAAAACGGAGAAACGATACAATATCTGAGAAGGGAACAACCCGAAATCTCGCAAAGAACAGACGATCTTGCTGATACTATTTTAACTGATGTTTTTGTTGTGCAGAACGTGCGGGGCAAAGTTCCATGGGGAGATGACGGGCATCGCGACTGGTATTACAAAGGTCCAAACAACGATGAAGAGTGGGCCTGGTTATCGAACCGACACAGCCAGATCAGCCACGTTTTTAACGTATTCTTTGAAACCGGAAATCCAAAATACCTTGAATATATCGACTTGTTCCTGCGCGATTTTTTTATAAAAAGCATGCCTTATCCACAGAAAAAAAGCGGCACCTCGGTGTGGCGTGGTTTGGAAGTTGCTGCCCGGGTAAAAGTTTGGTCGCGAATTTTTTACGGAACCTTGAATAATAAAGATTTTTCAGATGCTACCCGGCTGTTAATGTTAAGCAGCTTGGCCGATCATGCGCATTACAACCGGAATTTTCATGCTCAAAACAACTGGTTAACCATGGAGATTTCAGCATTGGCAACGGCTGCAACCAATTTCCCAGAGTATAAAAAATCGTCAGAATATTTGGAATATGCAGCCAATACCATTAGCGAAAGTATGAAAGGACAGGTTTATCCCGATGGGGTACAAACCGAACTTACTTCGCACTATCACAACGTGGCTTTGCAGAATTTCGATCTGTTCAAAGAAATTTGTGATCGTGCCAATTATCAACTTCCCGGGTTTTTCAATAAAACCATCGAAAATATGTATCGTTATGCGGCTTTGATTATCTGCCCTGATGGCAATCGTATTTTAAATAACGATGGCGATTTGGGAAGCAATGTGCCGCTGATGTTAACAGGAGCAGAGAAATACAATAAGCCCGAATGGGAATATATTGCTACAAATGGCAGTTCAGGAAGCAAACCGGTTGATGAACCGTCGTACTTTTTTCCATGGGCCGGACAACTGATTTCACGTAGCGGATTTGATAAAGATGCACACTGGTCGTTTTTTGATGTTGGTCCCTGGGGAAGCGGACATCAGCACAACGACATGCTACACATTTCTGTTTCTGCCTATGGCCGCGATCTGCTGGTAGATGCCGGACGTTTTGCATACAGAGGCGAGGTGGCTGATAAATTCAGAGGATACGCTAAAGGCACTCAGGGGCATAATTCTGTTTTAGTCGACGGGAAAGGGCAACTACCGGGAGTTAGTGTTGCCGAAACGGCTGTTTCAGATGATCTTTGGGCAATAACATCTGATTACGACTATGCATGTGGTTCATTTGATAAATATGAAGGGTTGGAGAATGTGGAACACAAACGGGCGATGTTGTATGTGAGAAATGAGTTTTGGATAGTGGTTGACAGGATTGAAACCGATAAGCCCCGGAAAATTGAAACACTCTGGCACTGGCATCCGGATTGCGAGCTTGAAGCGGATAAAAATGGTGTGATAACTACAAAAAATGAAAAAGGAAATCTGCAGCTTATTCCAGTAGATAAGAAGGATTGGAAAGTAGAGGTAATTGAGGGACAGGAAAAACCTGAAATTCAAGGATGGTACAGCGAAGAATACAATAAGTTCTGTCCGAATAAAGCTTTTGTGTATTCAACAGACTCCGGTAACGACGAATGTTTTGTATGGCTTTTGTTACCTTCGGAAAAAGAAGCACCAAAAGTTGCGGCAAAGATTATTTCAACAGATTCATCGAAAGTGAAATTGGAGGTAACGAAAGAAAATGAAAAATGGCAACTTGATATTCCTTTTTCTAACAGTAAAAATGTGAATTTTGGGTTTACAAAAGATTGAAGGATGCAAAAAATAATTTTAAGCCTGGTATTTACGACCCTGTTTTTTTGGGGGAATGCGCAGTCTTTCTCCAACAAAAAAGTGGATGGTTACCGGTCTATTTGGTTTGAGTTGGGACAAAAATATGCGGCTGGTGATAAATACTCCGGCGCATTGGGAACCTACACGGCCAAACACGTTCCTTTGGCCATTTATTCTGAAAAAGCAAACAAAACGTTTTTTGTATACGGTGGAACTACTTCTGAAAAAGAACGTTACCTGCTTTGTATGATCGGAGAATATGATCACAATACCGGGCTGGTTCGCAGACCAACTATTGTTTGCGATAAAAAGGGAGTTGACGATCCGCACGACAATCCCTCAATAATGATTGATGATGAAGATCATATATGGGTTTTTGTTAGCGGTAGGGGGCAACACCGAATGGGGGTTAAGTACCGCAGTACAAAACCTTTAAGTATTGATGAATTAGAGAAAATTACCGAGGAAGAAATGACATATCCACAACCATGGAATACTGATTTTGGCTATTTTCATTTTTTTACCAAATACACCGGAGTCCGTCAGCTTTATTTCGAATCGAGCAGTGACGGTAAAAACTGGACAGAAGATAAAATGTTGGCTGGCATTCCTGTAAACAAAGGAGAAAAATCGGGACATTACCAAACAAGTAATTGTTATAACGGAAAAGTTTTGGGAACCTTTTTTAACCGGCATCCTAACGGAGATGTAGATAAGCGTGCTGATTTATACTATGTGCAAACCGGTGATCTGGGGAAAAGGTGGACGACCGTTGATGGTGTCAATTTGAGTATCCCGCTAACCGATATAACATCGCCGGCACGTGTTGTCGACTATGCATCACAAAATAAAAATTTATACCTAAAAGATATGGCTTTCGATAGCGATGGTAATCCGGCATGTCTTTATATCAGAAGTTCGGGGCACAAACCGGGCAGCATAAGCGAACCGTATGAATGGTGTGTTACCAAATGGAACGGAGCACATTGGCAAACATTTCGCGTAACGGAGTCGGATCACAACTACGATATGGGAAGTCTGTTTATACAAGGCAATACATGGAAAGTTATTGGACCTACAGAACCCGGCCCACAAAAGTGGGGAGTTGGCGGAGAATTGGCGGTTTGGGTTTCGGATGATTCAGGGCAAACCTGGGCGATAGAGCGCCAACTGACGGAAAACAGTGTAATGAGTCATTCTTACGTACGAAAGCCGGTTAATTATAAGGCTCCGTTTTGTTACTTTTGGGCCGATGGACATTCGCATGAATTCAGCAAGTCTGAAATATATTTTGGCGATTTTGACGGTAATATTTGGAAATTGCCATACCAAATGAAAGATGATTACGAAAAACCTGTAAAAGTTTACTAAACATGTTTAAAATTTCCTGGATGAAGTTGATTTTACTGATTGGATTTTTTCTGAACGGCTTGTGCATTTTTGCGCAAACAGTGCAGAAGCCAAATATTATTTTTATTCTCACCGATGATCAGCGCTGGAGTGCCCTGGGGTATGCCGGGAATAAGATCATACAAACTCCGGAGATGGATAAACTGGCCGAAGATGGGGTTTATTTTTCGCAGGCAATGGTGACTACTCCAATTTGCTCTGCAAGTCGAGCGAGTATTTTTAGCGGGGTGCATGAACGTACGCATAAATACACTTTTCAAACTGGCCCGATACGTAACGAATTAATGGAAACCGCCTATCCGAAGCTGTTAAAAGAAGCCGGGTATTATAACGGTTTTTTTGGCAAGTTCGGAGTGAATTTTCAGGGAAAAGAAAAGATGTTCGATGTAATTGAAGATTACGACCGTAACAACAGCTTTCCTGATTACCGGGGCTATTATTATAAAACGCTGGATGGTGATACGGTTCACCTTACCCGTTATACAGGCCAGAAAGCCCTTGATTTTATCGATCAGGCTCCGGCAGAAAAACCTTTTTGTTTGTCGTTGAGTTTCAGCGCTCCACATGCCCATGATAACGCTCCCGAACAGTATTTCTGGCAGGAGGAACCCGGAAAGTTGTATAAAAATATGGAAATGCCTGCTCCTGAATTGGCCGACGATAAGTATTTCAATTCCCTGCCTGAAGCGGTTCAACAAGGTTTTAACCGCACGCGCTGGTACTGGAGATACGATACGCCCGAAAAATACCAACACAGTGTAAAAGGGTACTATCGAATGATTAATGGTATTGACCTTGAAATCGCAAAAATCAGAGAAAAATTAAAAGAGAAAGGACTCGAAAAAAATACGGTAATTATTTTGATGGGAGATAACGGGCAGTTTTTGGGAGAACGACAACTGGCCGGAAAATGGCTGATGTACGATAATTCGGTAAGAGTGCCAATGATTGTTTATGATCCGCGCGTGAAGAAACACCGCGATATATCGGAAATGGCTCTGAATATTGATATCCCCGCAACTATTCTCGATTTGGCCGATATAAAAGCACCCGATATTTATCAGGGCAAGAGTCTGATTCCGGTAGTTTCCGGCAAGGAAAAATCCCTGAATCGCGATACTGTTCTTATTGAGCATCTTTGGGAATTTGCAAATATTCCTCCCAGCGAAGGAGTGCGCACAAAAGACTGGAAATACCTGCGCTACATCAACAATAAAACAGTTGAAGAATTGTATTCGCTGAAAGACGATCCAAAAGAAACAAGGAATTTGGCAAAGGATGCAAAGTATCAAAAAGTACTGCAGGAATTGCGAACAAAAAACGATGAGCTTGTTCAGCGATACAAAGGTCCTCTATCAGGAGTGCCGTTTGGATTAACAGTTGAATTGATTCGTGAACCGAAATTTGCAAGGATTATCGACAGTAAACCCGAGTTTGGATGGATGATCCCCGAAGATGCTGTCACGCAGAAAGCTTACCAAGTGCTACTTGCATCAACCAGAGAAAATATCGACAACAATATTGGCGATATTTGGGACAGCGGCCGCGTATCCGGCTCTCAGTCGGCAAACGTTGAGCCAGACTCTGACCCACTAAAAGAAAATCAAACTTATTTTTGGAAAGTACGGATTTATGACATAGACAACCGCTTATCGGAATACTCGCCAGTTCAGGAATTTACAACAGGAACATTTGGCGATAAAATAGCATCAGGTAACTGGTTTTTGGTGGATAAGATAAAACCCGATGCTTTGATAAAAAAAGCAGATGGAAGCTATTTTGCTGATTTTGGGAAAGCTGCTTTCGGAACGCTTCGTTTAAATTATTCGCCGAAAAATAAACAGAAACTGACCATTCGCTTAGGCGAGAAACTTTCAGATGGAAAAATTGATCGTGAACCCGGCGGTACCATTCGTTTTGCGGAATTACAACTAGATGTTAGGCCCGGAATATCAGAATACCAGATTGAACTTGTTCCTGACGAGCGAAATACCAAATCGGTTGCCGTGGCCTTGCCCGATTCATTTCCGGTGATAATGCCTTTCCGGTATGTTGAAATAGAAGGGGCTGATGATTTGGAAGCCGGAGATTTAACACAGGTGGCTTATTTTACTTATTTCAACGATGAAACAAGCTCGTTTACTTGTTCAAACGATATCTTAAATCAGGTATGGGAATTATGTAAATACTCGCAAAAAGCAACTTCGTTTGCGGGTTACTATGTGGATGGCGATCGCGAACGAATACCGTATGAAGCCGATGCTTATCTGAATCAGTTGAGTCATTATTCGGTGGATAACGAATATGCCATTGCCCGAAAAACCATCGAATATTTTATGGATTTCCCCACATGGCCAACCGAATGGCAATTGCATGTGGCACTGCTTTTTTATCAGGATTACATGTACACCGGAAATACCGAACTTATTAAAAAATATTACGAGCCGTTAAAATATAAAACACTAATGATGCTTGACGATGAGGATGGTTTTATTAGCACCAAATCGCCAAAGCTGAACGGTGAAGTTATGGCTCAGCTCGGATTTGCAGATACTACCCAACGTGTTCGCGATATTGTTGACTGGCCTCAGGCCGGAGGCTGGGGAACAATGGGAGAAGACGATGGTTTTGTTTTTCGCCCGGTTAATACGGTCATTAATTCCATGTATTACCGAAATATGGAAATTATGGCTGAATTTGCGCAGATCTTGGGAAAAACCGAAGAAGCGCTCGATTTTAAACTAAGGGCTGCCAAAGTAAAAAAATCAATCAATCAAAAATTATACAACAAGGAAAAGGGATACTATACCGATGGAATCGGGACAGACCATGGTTCCGTACATGCCAACATGTTTCCTTTGGCCTTTGGTGTGGTTCCTGACGAGTATAAAGAATCAGTAGCCAATTATATGAAAACCCGCGGCATGGCATGCAGTGTATACGGCGCTCAGTATCTGATGGAAGCGGTTTACAATGCCGAAGCGGCCGATTATGGTCTGGAGTTGATGACTGCCACACACGATCGAAGTTGGTACAATATGATAAAAGTGGGATCAACCATTACAATGGAAGCCTGGGACATGAAGTACAAACCTAATTCCGACTGGAACCACGCCTGGGGAGCGGCTCCCGCAAATATTGTCGCCCGAAACATGTGGGGAATTCAGCCCAAAACACCGGGATTTGGGGTGGCAACTATTCACCCTCAACTGGCTAATCTGGAATTTAGTTCCATTAAAGTGCCAACGGTAAAAGGCCCCATTAAAGGTGAATATGAAAAGGTAAATAATCGTTTGTCGAAATACGTAATTGAATTACCGGCAAACATGGTTGGAGAGTTTAAAACTGATTTCCCTGAAAATGCGGAGGTGAGTCTTAACGGGCAAACCGTGAATCTGTCGTTTGGATCAATGCGTCTGGCACCGGGGGAAAACGAAATTTTAATACGGATCAATTCCTTTTAAATCTGAAGGTTGAACGAGAATATTTGTCAGAAGTATACGAACCATACAAAAACTAAAACCTGATAATCATGAAAAAACTATTTATTCTTTTTCTTTTCAGCAGCTTAGTTCTGAGCAGTTTTTCAAAAGAAAAAAGAGACATCCTTCAAAAAGAAGCAAGTGTAGTTGGAATAGAAAAAGTACTTATAAAGGATTTTTCAGACCTGGATTTTCCTACTTATAAAAGCAGAGATTTCTGGAATAATTTACCGGAGGAAATCCGGACTGCCTATATTAAGGATGGAGAAGAATACCTTGATTATAACTGGCCGGTTGTTAAAGCAACTGATTATTTGGAGATAATTCGTTCAGGCGATCGTCGGCAGGAAGCCTATTCCGCACCACGCGCTGCATTAGTGGCTTCAGTTATGGCCGAGCTTACCGAAGGAAAAGGGCGTTTTATCGACCAGGTAATTAACGGCGTTTGGTATTATAGCGAGCAAACCTGGTGGGGGTGGTCGGCGCATTTAACGTCGCAAAAAGCGCCACATGGTTTGCCCGATGCCGATGAACCAACTATTGATTTAGGGGTTGGCGAAATCTCCAATATCCTTTCGTGGACATGGTTTTTGTTTAAAGATGAATTTGATAAGGTGCATCCGCTTATCGCGAAACGCCTGAAAGATGAAATCATGAAAAAGGCGGTGATTCCGTACTACGAACGCAACGATTTCTGGTGGCAGGGGCTTGATGGAAGCCGCGATGTTAACAACTGGAATCCATGGACCAACCATAATATCCTGACTTCCATTTTAATTCTGGAAAACGATCAGGAAAAGAAAATTGCAGGGGTCGATAAAGTTGTACGATCACTCGATCAGTTTATAAATGTTTACCCGAATGATGGCGGTTGCGATGAAGGTCCATCGTATTGGGGCAGGGCAGGCGCTTCTCTTTATCAGAACCTCGATCTTTTAAAACGTGCTACCAATGGCAAATTCGATGTTTTCGATAATCAGCTCATCAGGAACATGGGGAATTATATTTATAAAGCCTACGTAAATTACCCGTATTTCGTGAATTTTGCTGATGCCGATGCTACAACGGGAGGCCGACCACAGATAATTTACAGTTATGGAAAAGATATTGACGACCCTGTTATGCAGAAGTTTGGTGCATTTCTCGCCGAAAAACAAGACTGGGGAGTTAAGCCTCCGGGAGGAAAAGTGGATGAGCAGATCATGCAACTAATGTTTTTAAAAGAGATTGCAGATGTTGAAGCTGAAAATGCATTGATCAGCGATTTCTGGCTGCCTGAAACACAAGTGGCAGGTGCGCGCGATATGGCTGGCTCAACCGATGGTTTCTACTTTGCTGCAAAAGGTGGACACAATGCTGAAAGCCACAACCACAACGATTTGGGATCTTTTGTTTTGTATTTCGATGGCAAACCCTGTTTGGTAGACATAGGCCGCGAAACCTATACCGCAAAAACGTTTAGTAGCGGTAGATATGAGATCTGGACCATGCAATCGGGCTATCATCAGTTGCCAAAAATAAATGGTATTGACCAGAAAGAAGGTCGGAACTATGAAGCGAAGAATTCTACTTTTAGTGCCGATTCAAAAAAAGCAATTTTTTCTACCGATATCGCCGGCGCCTATCCTGAAGAAGCAAAAGTGAAAAAATGGGTGCGCACTTATCGTTTGGACAGGGGAAAGAAATTTACTGTTTCCAATTCTTACGAGTTGGAAGAACTAACAGATAAACCTACCAGCTTGAATTTTATCACATCAGGAAAGGTAAGCGATAACGGTGATGGTACCATCAATCTGGCTGGAGACGAGTTTACGCTTCAAATGAAATATGATACAAAACTTTTTACTCCTAAAGTTGAGGTGATTCCTGTAACCGATAAAGGTTTAAAAAGGTATTGGGATGTGATTACCCGAATCATTCTGGAGTACAAAAATCTGCAAATTAAAGGTAAAGATCAGGTAGTAATTACAAAGATTTAGTACAGTATTCCAATACATTGTAAATGCAGGAACAAACCAATTATTATAAAGCAAACACAGGGATTTTGTTTCTCTTCGTTTGTATGTTCGGGCTATCTTGCTCACAGAAACAACAAGTACCGTACATTGCAGAAACGGAGCAACAGTACATCATTAAAACGGCAACGGAATATTTAGATAGTTTGCCGCTTACAGTAACCGCTACTGTTTGTGAACGCAGCGCCGGCGGACCACACGATTTTTACTCCGAGGGCGACTACTGGTGGCCTGATCCGGAAAATCCGGATGGACCGTATATTCGCCGCGACGGTCAAACGAATCCCGAAAATTTTGTTGCGCACCGGTTGGCGATGATTCGTTTTAGTCAGATTGTAGGACGCGAAACATCGGCTTATCTGCTCACCGGCGATAAGAGATTTGCAGCGGCTTCGCTCAAACATTTGGAAGCCTGGTTTATAAATCCTGAAACCAGGATGAATCCAAGTTTATTTTATGTACAAGCCATAAAAGGACGGGTTACCGGGCGAGGTATCGGAATCATCGATGCCATTCATTTGATTGAAGTAGCCCGCTCGGTTGAGATTCTGGAGCAAAACAGTGCTGTTGAACAGGAGAAGATTAATCAGATTAAGGTATGGTTTGATGAGTTTGTTCACTGGCTGACCACTCACCCGTATGGTTTGGACGAAATGAATACCAAAAATAACCACGCCACTTGCTGGGTGATGCAGGTTGCTGCTTTTGCCCGGTTAACGGATAATGATGAGGTACTGAAAATGTGCCGTGATCGTTTTAAGGAAATTCTGCTTCCAAATCAAATGGGAGAGAATGGATCGTTTCCATTGGAACTGGAACGTACCAAACCCTATGGATATTCATTGTTTAACCTCGACGCGTTTTTTACCACTGCCGAGATTCTGAGCGATGAAAACAACAATCTATATGAATTTAGTACGGCAGACGGTAAAAACCTGGAGTTGGGAGCTGAATATTTGTTTCCCTTTGTTCTGAACAAGTCCTCGTGGCCTTTACAACCCGATGTAATGTACTGGGACGAATGGCCGGTTCGGCATCCGTTTTTGCTTTTTGCCGGCAAAGCCTATCAGAAAAAGGAATACATCGAGTTGTGGAAAACATTGGAAGGTTATCCTAAAACCCGGGAAGTGATTCGGAATTTACCCTTTAGGAATCCGTTATTGTGGCTGCTTAGTGAACCGGTTCAATAAAGGTGATTTAGAGTCGTTATTAAGGATGTTCAACAGTTAATTAAAGAACAAAAAGCCGCGAAATAGAATTCGAATCAGCTGTTGTGTTCACAATTTAGTGACGGTGTAAGTAGCGCCTGAGAATTTTCTTAACAAAAAAATCAGCAGAAATTACCGTTGTTTACTAGCGAAGTAATTTTAGATTCGTATTTTCATCCGTATTTTTAATTTTTAGTAATATGGATAAGATTTATACCCTGATCATGGCAGGTGGATCAGGAACACGGTTCTGGCCACGCAGTAAAACGGCAAAACCAAAACAATACCTGAATATCTTTGGCGAACAATCGCTGCTTCAGGACACCATTGAACGATTTGCAACTTTCACCCAAAAAGAAAATATCTACATTGTTTCAAGTGCTACACAGGCAAAAGTATTGGAGGAGCAAACTCCGATGTTACCCAAAGAAAACCTGATTTACGAGCCGGTTGGCAGAAATACCTTGCCATGTATTGGTTTGGCAGCGATGTATGCCGAGCGCGAAGACCCTGACGGCGTAATGGTTGTTTCACCTTCGGATCATTTAATTACAAATACTGCTTTGTTTGAAGACACGGTTTTGGCCGCTGCCAAAATTGCTAACGAACGCGATGGTATTGTAACGCTTGGAATTACGCCAACATATCCGGCAACAGGATATGGTTACGTACAAACTGCCGAAGATATTACCGGTAACGAAACAATAAAACAGTTTAAAGTGGAACGTTTTGTGGAAAAACCGGATGAAGCCACTGCAGCCGATTACCTGAAACAAGGCGGTTTTTACTGGAACAGCGGATTATTTGTTTTCAAAGTATCGGTTTTCCTGAAAGCGGTTGAAGAATTTGCCCCGGAATTATATGCTGATTTACGTAAAATTCAGGCTGATTTGGGCAATCCTTCATATCCTGAAACGCTTGATACCATTTACCGCGCTGTTGAGAGCATTTCGGTTGATTATGGTATTATGGAGCACGCCAAAAACATTTACCTGGTTGAAGGAAATTTCGATTGGAATGACCTGGGGAGTTGGGAGTCGGTTTATCAAACCGATAAAAAAGATGAAAATGGCAATGCAGGAATGGGAGAGGCCATATTTTTAGATGCTAAAAACTCGTACGTGTCTACCGACGATGGACTTGTTGCCGTGGTTGGTCTCGACGATGTAATTGTTGTGCGCGACGGAAATACAACCCTGGTTTGCAAACGCGATAATGCAGAGGATATTAAAAAAATTGTTGAACAGCTAAAAGCTAATAATAAATCGGAGTACCTGTAAAAAGTTGTGCCCGGTAATGTTACCGGGTAAGTTGCTAAAACTGTACTAACTACCAGTATTTTAGTAAAACTATTAAACCAATGAATAAAACGAAACCAATTGTTGTGGACAAGAAAATTCTTGTTTCATTTATACTTATAACCAGTTTATTTGCCCTTTGGGGATTTGCCAATGATTTGACCAACCCGATGGTGGCTGCGTTTCAAACGGTAATGGAAATTTCCAATGCAAAAGCTGCTATGGTGCAGTTTGCATTTTATGGCGGATATGCTACCATGGCCATTCCGGCGGCGTTAATTATAAAACGATATTCGTATAAAACCGGAATTATTGTTGGGCTGGCCTTATATGCCGTTGGTGCCTTGTTGTTTTTTCCGGCTGCACAATACGAAATTTTTGGATTCTTCCTCGTGTCGCTGTACATCCTCACTTTTGGTTTGGCTTTTCTTGAAACCACAGCCAATCCGTATATTTTATCGATGGGCGATCCGGCAACCGCAACGCGTCGTTTAAACCTGGCGCAGTCGTTTAATCCAATGGGATCGATATTGGGAATGTTTGTGGCATCAAAACTCATTCTTTCGTCGTTGGAGTCGGATAAGCGGGATGCTGCCGGAAACCTGATTTTCGATACTTTAAATGCAGCCGAAAAAGCAGCTATTCGTACCAACGATCTGTCTGTAATACGCAACCCGTATGTGATTTTAGGGTTTGTAGTAATTTTAATGCTGATTATTATTGCTGTTTCAAAAATGCCAAAACGCGAAAGTGCTGATCATGAAATTCATCCGTGGCATTCGGCAAAACGATTATTCCGCAACAAAATATACCGGGAAGGCGTAATTGCCCAGGTATTCTACGTGGGGGCACAAATCATGTGCTGGACTTTCATTATTCAGTATGCCGATAATCTCGGGATTCCAAAAGCACAGGCTCAGAATTTCAATATTATTGCTATGGCGATTTTTATCACCAGCCGTTTTATCAGTACTTTTTTAATGAAATACCTGAACGCCCGTTATATGTTGTTGCTTTTTGCCATAGGCGGAATGTGTACAACGGCCGGAGTAGTTTTAATTCAGGGAATGATGGGCTTGTATTTGCTGGTGGCCACGTCGGCTTTTATGTCGCTGATGTTCCCAACCATTTACGGGATTGCACTTGAAGACGTTGGTGATGATGCCACGCTTGGTGCTGCTGGTTTGGTAATGGCAATTGTGGGAGGAGCATTAATGCCACCACTGCAGGGGTTAATTATCGACCAGGGGACTATCGGGCCGCTTCCGGCAGTGAACTTTTCGTTTGTTTTGCCTTTTATCTGCTTTGTTATTATTGCAATTTATGGTAAGAGAACATATAACGCATTTAAAAAAGCTCGATAAGGCTAGACTCCAATAGCTACTTACAATTCATAAATGTGGAAATAAATACGAAATTGATTGAGTAGTGTAAAAAAAGTGCGTGTACCAGATATCATATGTCCCGAAATTACCTGTGACATCGGCAACATTGGTATATTTGATATGGAAATCTATTCGGATGGAAATATAATTTAATCAGCTACTCTAATAGTATTTACTGAGTATGAAGTGTTTCCGGCCGGGAGATTTAAGCTACAGATTTTCGTTAAAACAATTGCGTAATCGAACTGTTTGTGTAACTTAAAACAAAGTTTTCTGTATGAATGCATACCTCTTTCTTATTGGCCTTTGTGTCATTATAATATTTTCTTTTTTCACCAATATGTTTTCGCGGAAAACCAATGTGCCCAGTGTGTTGATTTTAATATTGCTGGGAGTTGGTATGCAGCAGTTAATGACCTACTTTGAAATGGAGCCCGATTATTTCTGGGCACTCGAAGTACTGGGAATTGTTGGGTTGATCATGATCGTGCTTGAAGCTGCTCTCGACCTTGAGTTAATGAAGGAGAACTGGCCAATCATTTGGAAATCGTTTACCATCGCTTCTTTATCTCTGGGATTAACAGCCGTTTCAATTGCATTTATCATTCAGTTCTTTATCCCCGAAATCAATTTCTTACCGGCACTGGTTTACGCGTTGCCGCTTTCAATAATGAGCAGTGCGATCATCATACCAAGTGTTGCGAACCTTACAAAATACAAACGGGAATTTCTGATTTACGAAAGCACATTCTCTGATATTTTGGGTATTATGGTGTTTTACATGATTGTTGAAAACCTTCATGTTGAAGGGATGCGCCAATTAAGTTTTGCCATTGGCAGTAACATTGTACTTACGCTGGTAATTTCGGTGGTACTGTGTTATGGTTTACTTTATATCATTCAGAATATTAAAGGAGATGCAAAGTTTTTCCTGTTTTTGGCGGTGCTGGTTTTGCTTTATGCCGTTGGAAAAATGTTCCATCTGTCGTCGTTAATTATAATTTTAATGTTTGGCCTTCTGTTACGTAATTACAAAGTTTTGCTTTTTGGAAGGCTCCGTGAGTGGTTAAACGATGCAAGAATTGATGGTCTTTTTGATCAGTTTAATATGATTACCACAGAAACCGCCTTTCTGGTTCGTACTTTCTTCTTCGTTGTTTTTGGGATGACTTTACCGCTTGCGTCGTTATTTAGCTGGAAAGTGTGGCTAATCAGTGTTATTTTCCTGGCCGTAACTTACATCTTACGTTTTGGCTTATTCTACGTGATTGAACGAAAAGATACGCTGCCACAAACCTTTATTGCCCCAAAAGGGTTGATTACGGTACTGCTGTTTTTCGCTATTCCAGAATCGTTACGGGCCGAAAAATTTGAAGGCGCTGTATTGTTTGTGGTAATTATTGCCACCAGTTTAATTATGGCGTGGGCTTTAATTGCAAGTAAAAGTACAAATAGCAAGAATGGGGAAGAAGAGGTTAAGGAAAGTGATGAAGGAGAGAAGTCTGAGTATATTGAGATGCCGATTGACTAAAGACTGTTTTAATAAATATACAAAATAAAAAAGGTTGCCATTTTGTAATGACAACCTTTTCTTTTTCTCCTAGCCCAGATATGATTTTAATAATTTGCTACGCGATGTATGTCTTAATCGTCTGATAGCCTTTTCTTTTATCTGTCTTACCCTTTCGCGGGTTAATCCAAATCGTTCACCGATCTCCTCTAATGTCATTTCCTGGCACCCTATGCCAAAAAACAGTTTAATGATGTCACTTTCTCGCTCAGTCAATGTTGCTAATGCGCGGAAAATTTCTCTAGCCAATGATTCGTTGATAAGGCTTCTGTCTGCATTTGGCGAATCGTTGTTCACCAATACATCCAACAGGCTGTTGTCTTCACCATCAACAAATGGTGCATCAACAGAAACATGTCTTCCTGATACTCTTAAAGTATCAGAAACCTTATCAGCAGGAAGCTCCAATGTTTCAGCTAACTCTTCAGGCGACGGTTTACGTTCGTGTTCTTGCTCAAATTTTGAATAAGCCTTATTGATCTTATTCAGCGAACCTACCTGGTTCAGAGGCAAACGAACAATACGCGACTGCTCAGCAAGCGCTTGAAGAATTGATTGGCGAATCCACCATACTGCGTAAGAAATGAACTTAAATCCGCGGGTTTCGTCGAATTTTTCGGCTGCTTTAATCAAACCAAGGTTTCCTTCGTTAATTAAGTCGGGTAAGCTAAGTCCCTGGTTTTGGTACTGCTTTGCCACCGATACAACAAATCGAAGGTTTGCTCTTGTTAATTTCTCCAAAGCCGCCTGATCGCCTTTTTTAATCCGCTGTGCTAATTCCACTTCCTCCTCTACAGTAATCAGCTCTTCTTTACCAATTTCCTGCAAATACTTATCTAAAGAGGCACTTTCACGGTTAGTGATCGACTTTGTGATCTTTAGTTGTCTCATATATAATCCTTAAAAAATCGTGCAAATATAGAACATTAATATCTAATGGTCAAGGAGAAAGCTCATCGTATTTTGTAATTAATACAAAGTTAAAGGTTATGTACTTTGAATGTTAACGTTCTACGCCAAAAACATAGTATGCTGATTCCCCATTCGGATAAACACCTTCAACCAGAATTCCTCCTCTCGCATTTCCAACTTCTCTCTTAAAATCTGATACCTCGTAAATAGGTTTTTTGTTTACCGAGGTAATAATAAAACCTTTTTCGAGACCGGCATCCTTTAGTTTTCCTTTGCTCAGATTGGTAATCATGATGCCGTTTCTGATTCCCAAATCCTGTTTAACATTGTTACTCACTGTTTCAAACTCGGCACCCAGTACGGTTATATTGTCGCGTACTATTTCGGTGTCGCCATGTTTGTTACGCAAGGTAACGGTAAATTGTTTCTTTTCGTTGTCTCTAATTACAACAATGTCAACATTGTCGCCCGGACGGTACTGACTAACTTTTTCCTGTAGCTCGGCTGCTGTTTTTACTTTATCTCCATCAACGCTGATTATTACATCTTCCTCTTTTATGCCGGCTTCGTTGGCAGCTCCGTTCTCAACGACTCCACCTATATAAACACCTTCCACCTTGTCAAGGTTCAGTTCTTCAGCAATTTCTGCATTTACATCGCCAATATTTACGCCGAGTAATGCGCGTTGTACCTCTCCAAATTCTTTTAAGTCTTCAACAACTTTTTTTACAATAGTAACCGGTACTGCAAAAGAATATCCTGAATATGATCCGGTACGCGAAGCAATTGCAGTGTTTATTCCAATCAGATTACCTTGTTGGTTAACCAGTGCACCTCCACTGTTTCCGGGGTTTACAGCCGCATCAGTTTGAATAAATGACTCGATTCGGTAGCGGTCCTGGTTTATTCCCAGGTTACGTCCTTGCGAACTGATGATACCTGCTGTAACTGTTGATGTAAGATTAAACGGATTACCAACGGCTAAAACCCATTCGCCAAGTTTCAGATTATCAGAATTGCCATAAGTGAGATAAGGCAAATCTTCGGCGTCAACTTTTAAAAGGGCAATATCGGTCGAAGGATCGGTTCCTACCAACCGGGCTTCAAACTCGCGTTTATCGTTTAGTATTACTTTAATGTTCTGTGCATCTTCAATTACGTGGTTATTGGTAATAATGTATCCGTCTTCCGACATAATTACACCGGACCCAAAACCTTGTTGTACTTGAGGTTGTTGCCTTTGCAGACCAAAAAACTCATCAAGAAACGGGTTGCCGCTCGAC
>NZ_JBFHGM010000019.1:0-36254 GCF_041583095.1 Draconibacterium sp. | reverse complement strand
TTGCCCCCAAAAATAGCCCCTCCTCTCTTAATAGCTAACTTGTTGTCATTCTGAGCGTAATGTAATGAAGCGAAAGAATCTTCTTTTATAAAAGAATTTTTAGTCTCCAGCATTAAGGATTTTTGTAAACTTTACTTTAAAAACTTCAAACTTCCCCCTTTTTGCAGATCTTCGTGATTGATTTTCGTAGCACTTTCTTTGCCGTTTAATTTAACGGAAGAGAAAATGGTTGAAGACGTTGCTTCTTCGGCGTTTAATACAAACTTGCCTCCCGGGTAATAGTTTTTATCCAGCTTGAGTGTTACCTTTTTGAATATTGGCGATGAGAGTTGATATTCGTTACTTCCCGGGCACATGGGGTAAAAACCTATTGCACCAAAAACATACCATGCCGAAAGTTGCCCGGCATCGTCGTTTCCTGAAAGTCCGCCGCGGCCTAAACCGTATTCGGTACGAAGAATGTATTTTACTGTTTTTTGTGTTTGGTCCCACTCATTGGTATAATTAAACAGGAAGGGAATATGATGACTGGGTTCGTTACCATGCCAGTAACGTTTATCGTCAATTAATTGATTCAGTTTTTCACTAAAGGCATCTACTCCGCCCATCAACCCAATCAGTCCTTCAACATCTTGCGGAACAAACCAGGTGTAGTGTTTGGGCGTACCTTCGGTTATAAAAAATTGCTCAGTGTTAGCATTAAAGTCTTCATAAAACCGGCCATCGGCATATTTGCCGTTCACCCAACCCTGGCTTTCATCAAAAACGTTTGAATAGTTGTATGAACGGGTAAGCAGGTCAATATAATCATCGGTTTTTTCTAATTCCCGTGCAAGTTGAGCTACGCACCAATCGTTGTAGGCATATTCCATTGTTCGCGAAACCTGCTCGTTCTTATGAAATGCATCGGCAACTGCATCATCGAGCGGAACATATCCAAACTCGATATACGAAGTGAGTGCTCGTCGCCCTTTTCCGTCTTTATAGTCTTCTTCATCAGGAGTTTCACAGGCATTTTTTCGCATAAATCGGTAGCCCTTTTCCAAATCAAAATCGAAGCCTTTCATGGCTGCATCGCAAAGAATCGACGTGCTGTGGTCGCCAATCATTGCCGAGGTGTAATTGTTCCACATCGGGAAAATAGGAAGCCAGTCGCCATCTTCAGCTTTTGCAACAAGTGATTTTACCATGTCGTTGTATTCTTTCGGGGCAATAAGGCTTAACAATGGCATTTGTGCCCGAAAAATATCCCAATTCGAGAAATCGCCATAATAATCAAAATCGCTGTTGTTCCTGGTTTCGTATTGTTTCGAAAATGCCGGGTAGTCGCCGTTTACATCGCTCATTAAACGCGGATGAAACAATGAGTGGTAAATAGCGGTGTAAAATTTAGTAAGTTCCTCCTTATTTTCCGATTCCACATCAACGCGCCCAAGATATTCGTTCCAGGTATTCTCCAATTTTTGTTTGGTGGCATCAAAATCCCAGTCGGCAATTTCTGTTTCCAGGTTTTTACGCGCATTTTCGATACTGGTAAACGAGGTGCCCACTTTTAGTTTTACCGGCGCATTTCCCTCAAGGTTAAATGTTACATAGGCTCCGATTTTTTGCTGATCCTTGCGTTCGGTACTTCCGTGTTCATATTCAAAATCACCCCATGTTCCGTATTTAACAATCTCCTGATCGAATTTAGCCACAAAATAACCCGATATGCCAGCTGGTTTGTTTTGCCCGCTATAGATGCGGTAGACCGGATTATAACCATATACTTCCTGTTTTTCTAAATCGATTTTTATATATCCTTTACCTTCATCGCTGTTAATGTCGAACATGATAGTTGGATTTTTCTCTTCCAACCACGAGAAACGAAAAAAGCCACATCGTTTGGTACCGGTCATTTCCGACAATATTGTTTTTGCCGGAAACAGAAACGAAGCGTAAGCCGGCGACATATCTTCTGTTTTCATTAAGCACAAGGTTTGGCGCTGCACCGCTTGAAAGCTAAAACCGGTATTTAACACGGTGGGGTAAATGGTAAAAGAACCATAATCCTGGGTGCACGAGCCGCTAAGCCAGTGGCTGGCCCTAAAGCCTTGAATCATTGTTTGACCGGTATAAAAAGGCGCAATACACTTTTGCTCGTTATCGTAAATTTGTGGTGTCCATTGTGTCATCCCAAACGGAGCTGTAACGGCAGGAATTGTTTGTCCGTTACTCACATGGTCGCCGGGATGATCTTTCGCAGCTAATGTTGATGCAGGCCCGGTTCCAATAAGCGGATCGACATAACTGATGTAATTTTTTTCGGTTTTGTGCGTGCAGGAAAACAAGAGTACAAGTACAAGCAGATACCAGTTCTTCATATTAGTTCGATTTAGTTAGGAATGGCAAAAATAAAATTTTCGGTTTAAAGGATTAGCACCTGAATCCAGCCCTGAATGATTTCTCCGGTTTCAGGATCAAGTTGCGAGCCATACATACTGTGTGGAATTGAATAAACAATCAGCATAACTATCGATGCAACGATGGTATACACCGGACGTTCTTTTTTCCGGTTCATAACAAATGCCAGAATCCAGAAGATAAAGGCTACAAGTGTTTTATTGTCGGTTAAATCCCAGGCAAACGGAACGCCGGCCCAGGCTTCGCCAAAAGCATGCAGCTGAACAATTGGCCCCAAAATCATGCCGCCAACCAGTAAGGTAGCCAGCGTAATGGTGGTGTAAAATTTATACCGTTGATGCCTGAAAACAGCCATAATTCCGGCAAGGTTGCCCAACAGCATGGCAAAGAACATAAAAAAGATATGCGGTGCCAAAACCGATGAGGGGACCGCTCCTTTAAAACGTATTACAACCGGTGTTTTATCCATGTAAGTTTTTGTTCCGTTTGAGTCGGATATTTCAAAATAGTACTGAATTTTTCCAGCGGCAGGTTGTTCGGGCACCGGTGCAAACCACCCTTTCTCTTCGGTAATTTTAAACACCTTATTCATCAGGAACGAATCCACAGCTTTCTCTTTATAAACGAAGTCGACCGATTGGTAAGGATTGTCTGATTGAAACTGTTTGTAAAACAAACGGGCTTCAATATTTTTATCATCAACGGCCAGTTTTACTTCCGTGTTGCTGCCAATTTCAATACTGCGTACCAGTTTAACTTCGTATGGGGTATTATTAACTTCTACCGACAGCTTTTTGTCGTAGGTGGGGCCTGTTTTTCGTTGATAAATAACCGCAGCAAGAGTAATAACAATAGCTAGCAGCCAATAGAAAACTTTTTTCATTTTTTGGTAGTTTTGAATAGCACTACAATAATAAAAGGATTTTCTGAATAAAACACTTCTTAAAAGAAGACATTAATTTCACTGGTTAATGAGCTTATTAATTGTGCTAGCGGGTGTTGCGATTCGTTTTCTTAATGTAAAAATAACAATTATGTTTTTTAACACATCGTGTACTTTTCCAATGTTGAAATGAAAAATATACTTTAGCGATGGAATCAAAAATATTTAACCGGTATTTTAGGTTTAGAACTAAAACTAACGAAGAGTCTATTTTACTAACTAACTAATTAATTAAACTTATGGATAAGCCGCACTGATACTTACTTGGAATTGTAGCTTCACTACAGTTCTATCCAGAATAAATTTTTATTCAAATTTCTATTTATTAATACCAAAACTTAAAATCTATGGAAAAAAATCCTTTAAGAGGTTTTTTAACCTTGCTTATGATGTCTGTATTCATGGCATTTTCTCTAGGTTCTTACGCGCAAACTGCTGTTACCGGTACTGTTACCGGTGAAGATGGCGTGGGGATACCTGGTGTGTCGATTGTGGTTCAGGGAACCACTCAGGGAACAATTACCGACCTTGATGGTAATTACACCTTAACATTACCTGATGGTGCAGAGAAATTAACTTTCTCTTACATTGGTATGTTAACACAGGAAGTTGAGATTGCCGGTCAATCAACAATTAACATTGTGATGAAGGCCGATGTAATCGGTGTTGACGAGGTGGTTGTTGTGGGGTATGGTACCCAAATGAAAGAAGAGTTAACAGGTGCAGTTTCAACTGTTTCAGCTGAAAAACTGGAGACTACTTCTGAAACAAGTGTTGCCAGCCGTTTACAAGGTCAGGTAGCTGGTGTTACTGTTACTTCTGCTAACCGTCCGGGTGCCGATGCTACCATTCGTATTCGTGGTATTGGAACCATTAGAGACTCTAATCCGTTGTATATTATTGATGGTGTACCTGCCGGTCCGGGGAACAATATTCCTCCGGGAGATATTGAAAGCATTTCGGTGTTAAAAGATGCATCATCTGCAGCTATTTACGGAACACGTGGTGCAAATGGTGTTGTAATTATTACCACGAAACGCGGACGTGCAAACCAACAGCCTAGCATTAGTTTCTCTGTACGTACAGGTGTTACTAAAGCAACAAACCAATACGATATGTTGAATACACAGGAGTATGCGGAGGCAGTTTGGTTAACTGCAGATAATCAGGGAGTAGCGCCAAATCACGCGCAATATGGTTCCGGATCTTCTCCTGTAATTCCTGACTATATTTTACCTGCTGGTGCAATGGCAGGCTCAGTTGATGAATCAAAATACAGTTATCCTGACAATGTTTTCTTTAAAGCAAACAAGCAAGGAACTGACTGGTACGACGAAATTTATCAAACCGGTATCATTCAGGAGTACGATCTTTCTGTTAGTGGTGGTGGAAAAAATTCAACTTACGCATTTTCTGCCAACTACCTTGACGAAGAAGGTTTATTAAAATGGACAGAATTTAAACGTTATACCATGCGATTAAATTCGGATGCCAAATTTAATGACTGGTTAAAAGTAGGCGAATCGTTACAGGTTGTTTATATTGACGAACATGGTGAATTTGGTGATAACGGTGAAGGAACTGCAATTTCTCATGCCTACCGTTCACAACCAATTATTCCTGTTTATGATATTAGTGGAGAAGAATTTGCAGGATCAAAAGCTTCAGAAATGGGTAACGCTTCAAACCCTGTTCAGATTCTTTGGGATGCTCGCAATAATAACGGCAAATGGATGCGTATTCTTGGTAACGCCTTTGCCGAAATTACACTTGCAGAGGGTCTTACGGCCAAAACATTATTCGGAGCAAACTGGGGACAGTGGAACTACAAAGGTTATGTTCTTCCAACTTACGAACGTTCAGAGCCTAATACCGTTAATGGTGTAAATGCAGATTCCAACTACCGACTTCAATGGAACTGGTCGAATACTTTAAACTACAACAAAACATTTAATAGCGTTCATAAATTAAATGTACTTGTTGGTACCGAGGCTATTGAGGAAACTTATCAGTCACTAAACGCCAGCCGCCGTGTTTATTTCTCTGAAGATCCTAACTACATGCAGTTGGATTCAGGTGAAAGTAACAAAGAAAACAGCGGAACAGCATGGGAGTGGTCATTGTTCTCAGTATTTGGTCGTGTAAATTATAACTACATGGGTAAATACTATTTTGAAGGTACAATGCGTCGTGATGGTTCTTCTCGTTTTAGTGACGAAAACAAATATGCTGTTTTCCCGGCTGCTTCTGCTGCATGGGCAGTGAGTGAAGAAAACTTTATGCAAGGAACACGTGGATGGTTAGATATGTTGAAATTGCGTTTAGGTTGGGGTATGTCAGGTAACGACCGTATTGGAGAATACAACTATTACTCAACTTATGCTACCGATTCTTATCGTGCTTCATATGCAATCGACGGATCGAATACAAGTGCCGTGTCAGGATTTAAACCTGCTACCCTGGGTAGTGAAGATGTAACCTGGGAAACAACTAAAACAATCAACATTGGTATCGATGCAAACATGCTGGATAATCACCTGGCTTTTGGTATCGATTTATGGAAACGTAACACTGAAGATATGTTATTCCGCGAACCAATTCCTCAGGTTATGGGTATCGCAACAGCTCCTTACGTGAATGTTGGTGAAATGGAAAACAAGGGTATTGATTTTGAAGTTTCTTATAACAATAGTGCTGTTGGTGGTGATCTTACTTATAATATCAGTATGAACCTGTCGCACTATAAAAACGAGATTCTTAAACTTTCAGGAGATCCTGATCGTTATATTGATGCTGCAACAGAACGTCAAAAAGTTTATACCCGTTACACTTCGGGAACTGCTTTCCCTGAATTCTTCGGATATATCGTTGACGGAATATTCCAGACTCAAAGTGAAGCTGATGCACACGCTCCGTATGGTGATACTGATTACAACCAACCAGGTCACTTTAAATACAGAGATGTGAATGGCGACGGTACAATTACTGCTGATGACAGAACTTTTATCGGAAGCCCACACCCTGATTTAGTTGGTGGTTTGAACCTTAATCTGGGTTATAAAAACTTTGATTTAACTATGTTCTTTTATGGTAGCTTAGGTAACGAAATGGTGAATTATGTAACTCGCTGGATCGATTACGGTCAGTTCAATGGTGGTTTAAGCAAAGACGCCTTATACAATTCGTGGGGAAGTCCTTATCTGGATAATAACTCAAAAGCTAAATTACCAATGCTTGATTTAAGTGATATCTCGCAAGAACCTTCTACTGCATTTATCGAAGATGCATCGTACCTGCGTTTGAAAAACTTACGTCTGGGTTACACTGTTCCTAAGTCATTACTTGAGAGAGCAGGAATTAAGAGTTTAAGATTTTACGGACAGGTATCTAACGTATTTACGCTTTCTGGCTACGGCGGCCTGGATCCTGAAGTAAATGCTTCTGGTACTTATATGGGTATGGATATGGGAGCATGGCCTACACCACGTCAGGTTATGTTCGGTGTTCAACTCGGTTTATAACAGTTAATTTAATTTGAACATAAAACAGATAAGTATTATGAAAAAACTATCAATATTAATGGTTATAGTGTTTTTACTAACCATGTCATATTCATGTTCCGAAGAATTCCTGACCAAGGAACCTCCCGGTTCTACATCAGAGAATGTTTTCTACGATGCTACCGGTATTGATGCATTGCTGATCGGTACCTACGCAATGGTGGGAGGTAGTTCTTTATGGGAAATTTCATGGGGAGCTTCTATTCAAAACTGGACTTATGGTTCTGTGGCTTCAGACGATGCTTATAAAGGATCGGAAATTACTGACCAAACTCCGGTAAACGACATCGAACACTGGGTAGTACAATCTACCAACGGATATCCATCAAATAAATGGCAATGGGCATTTGGTATGGGTATTGACCGCGCCAATAAAACCATAAAGGTGATTAATAAAACCGAAGAGGATGGAACTATTACCGCTGATGAAGCTTCACAATTCAGAGCTCAGGCCAGATTCCTGCGTGCCCTATTCTATTTTGAAGCACGTTTGGTATTTGGAGATTATCTTCCACTTCTGGATGAAAATACTGAAGATCCAAGATTGGTGAGCAATGTTAATGCAGATGGTGCAGTGCTTAAATTTATCACTGACGATTTAGCTTATGCTGCAGCCAACTTGCCTGCTTCACAGGCTCAGGTTGGTCGCGCAACTAAATATGCCGCAATGGCATTGGCTGCAAGAGCTTATCTGCAGGATTTGAAATACTCAGAAGCTGAAGCTTTATTAGATCAAATCATTGCGAGTGGAAAGTATACTCTTGCTCCTGATTTTATGGACAATTTCAACATTGAGACAAATAATAATGGTGAGTCGATCTTTGAAATTCAGGCAAACGTTAACGATATCAACGAGTCGTTGAATGCTGAAATGGGAATTGGTTTAAACTGGCCACACGGTGGCGACATTGGTATGTGCTGTGGTTTCCACCAGCCTTCACAAAACCTTTTCAATGCTTACAAAGTAGATGCTAACGGTTTACCAATGTTCGATACATTTAATCAAACCGATTTGGCTAATGACCAGGGTATTGCATCTGATGCAGACTTTGTTCCTACAGATCACCCTTTGGATCCACGTGTTGACCATACAATCAGCCGTCGTGGTATTCCTTATAAAGACTGGGGAATTAACCGTGGTGCCAACTGGATGCGTAAACAAGCTGATGGAGGACCATACCTGCCGGTTGCAAAACCATTCTTTAAAAAGTCAGAGCGTTTTAGCTTGTCTACTACTACAGGATGGCAAACAGGTATTAACGCCAACAACTATCGTTACCTGCGTTACACCCATGTTGTTCTTTGGAAAGCTGAATGTGCTGCTGCCCGTGGCGATTTGGAAACTGCACGTACCTATGTAAATATGGTTCGTCAGCGTGCTAAAGACAGTAAACCTGTTATGGGTAAAGTTCTGATTACTAAATTACCTACCTCAGTTTATCCTTGGGGAGAAGGTTCTTCTGATGCAGATTACCTTACAGGAGGCTCTGTTGACTGGACTCAGCCGGCTGCTAATTATCAGATTGGATTATATACATCGTTTGCTGATGCAAATGCTGCTATGGAAGCTGTACAGTGGGAGCAACGTTTAGAGTTTGCTACCGAAGGATTCCGTTTCTTCGACCTTCGTCGCTGGGATGATCTTCCTAATAAAATTGGTGGTATGAGTATGGCCGAAGTACTTAATGATTTCGCCAGAGGCGATGAACGAATTCGTACTTCAGCTGCAGGTATGACAGGATATACCTTTAATGATAACGACAAGTTTATGCCAATTCCGCAAGATCAGTTAGATCAACAAGTTGGTGTTCTGGAACAACGTCCGGAATACAAATAATAAATGGAGATTTGGTTTGAATGAAAGAGGGGCTGAAAAGTCCCTCTTTTTTTGTGCACAAAATTAAATTTGCCGAAATAAAAACTTGATCTATCTTTATGGCTCAAATCGCATCATGCGAAAAAAATAGTAGGAATACCGGGAGTTTTTATTCCGAACACCAATTTCAAATTTTAGAATGGCACTGAATTATCTTTTCATTTTCTTTTTTGTAATCGCATTTGTAATTGCCCTGGTAAAACTTGTTTTTCTGGGCGATACGCAGGTTTTTACCGACATGGTTCAAGCCACTTTCGATATGGCCAAAACCGGTTTCGAAATATCGCTGGGATTAACCGGTGTGCTTACCCTGTGGATGGGGATTATGAAAATAGGGGAGAAAGGCGGAATAGTTCATGTGTTTTCGAAAGTAATTGGTCCGTTTTTTAATAAACTGTTTCCCGAGTTGGGGAAAGAACATCCGGCACATGGTTCAATTCTGATGAATATTGCCGCCAATATGCTGAACCTCGATAACGCCGCGACGCCAATGGGTTTGCAGGCCATGAAAGAAATGCAGGAAACCAATCCCAATAAAAACACGGCATCGAATGCACAAATTATGTTTTTAGTACTGAATACCTCGGGGCTTACGCTGCTGCCTATAAGTATTATGGTTTATCGAGCACAACTGGGAGCGGTAAATCCGTCAGATATATTTATTCCCATTTTGCTGGCTACCTATTTTTCAACCATTGCAGGATTGATTTCGGTAGCTCTTTACCAAAAAATTAACCTGCTTGATAAAACCATTTTAGCCTACCTGGGTGGATTAACGGCCATTATTGTGGGGATCATCTGGTATTTTTCAACGCTCGATAAAGATGCTATCACTCAGGTGTCGAATGTGGCCAGTAACTTTATTCTATTTACCGTAATTGTGGCTTTTATTCTTATGGCTCTGTTCCGTAAGGTGAATGTTTACGAGGCTTTTATCGAGGGGGCAAAAGACGGCTTTAAAACAGCTGTGAAGATCATCCCATACCTGGTTGCAATATTGGTAGCCATTGGAGTGTTCCGTGCGTCGGGTGCTATGGATTGGTTGGTTGCCGGCGTAACATGGGGTTTTGAGCAAATGGGAGTAAATGCCGATTTTACCCCGGCCTTACCAACAGCTTTAATGAAACCATTAAGCGGAAGTGGTGCCCGTGGAATGATGGTGGACGCCATGACAACCTATGGTGCCGACTCGTTTGTTGGCCGTGTGGCAAGTACTGTGCAGGGAGCTACCGATACAACATTCTATATTTTAGCTGTTTATTTTGGTGCCGTTGGAATTAAAAACACCCGCTATGCCGTTGTTTGCGGATTAATTGCTGATTTCGTAGGAATTATCGCATCCATATTGCTGGCTTATCTTTTCTTCTATTAATCGCTGAACGTTTGTGATTCTTTTCACAAGATCCTGAAAATTTATTGTCAATTGTAGGATGAATGACAAACACTATTAATTGCAAAATCCTGATAAGTTGATAGAACGGTATACGTTTATTATGAAGAGATGAAATCAAGTTATCCAGCCTTTTTAATAGATTATGTGCATTACAGAAAGGACTTCGCGCAACATAAAAACATCTTCGCACAACACAAAGCGGTCTTCGCACGACTGAAAGCTGACAGCGCGTCAGGTAAAGAAGGCTTCGCACTACCCAAAACTGACAGCGCGTCAGGCAAAGAGGGCTTCGCACAGGTGAAAGAATGTTCCGCGCAACCGAAAGAGGGTTCCGCGCGACCCAAAGTGTGCTCCGCACTGGATAAATTGTATTCCGCGTTAATTTGAAAGAAAAATGAATTAATCTATCGAGTCGTAAACAATCACTTTATTCCACAAGTGCTGGTTTTCCTCTACAAATTTCAGGTGAATCGGATCAACCTGGTACGAATCCTGATCGGTTTGGCTATCGAATAGCACCATATACGATACCGAATAGGAATGGTCTACCACATCGCGGTCTTCGGTAGATGCCGGGAAACCAATGTGGCTCAGTTTTATGGTTTTTATCTTGGTGAGTTGGTGTAAAGCCTCAACCAATTGTTTTTTATGCTGCTCGTTTGCAGGTTCTTTTAGCCAGAAAAATACATGATGTATTAGCGCATCCTTAAGTTTTACCTCGCCTGCATTAGCCTGTTTTGCGAATGGAATGATTCCGACTGCTGCAATTCCTGTACTCAGTTTTTTAAGAAATGATCTTCTGTTTTTCATTTTATTTCAGATTAATTAGTTCTTCAATTTCTGCAATGTGCAATTCGAAATGTCCCGGAAAATCCTCAACCATATCTTTTAGCGATACGAATTGGTTGGTATCTGCAATCCATTGCTGACCGAGTTTCTCCACATTTATATTTCGGATAACATGGCAAAAATGCAAATGCGTAAATTTCCAATGGTTTACCAGCAACTGCCAGTCTTCTTCCTGGTAATTCTGAATGGCAATCCACCTGTCGTTATTACCATAGGTGGCATAGTTGGGAAATTCAACCGGCGATTCTCTGTATTGCAGATGAACAACACGGTGTGTATTGTTCGTGGCCGAATCAACCATGTGGCCAATGATTTGCCGGATCGAACGATCCTGGCTATTTCTTCGGTCTGCAATGGTTTCCGGTGGCAAACTTTCCAGAATGCCTGCCCATCTTACCACCAGTTCTTTTAATTCTTCTGCCATTGTTTGAAATGCCATTTATCCCAGTTGATTGACAGTTTGTTTTAGTAAAACCAGCTTGGTTAGCAATTGCTCCAATAAATCGAGTCGCAGCATGTTGGCACCATCCGATTTTGCTTCGGCAGGGTTGGGGTGTGTTTCGATAAAAATACCATCGGCACCAACTGCAATTCCGGCACGTGCAACCGTTTCAATCAATTCCGGTTTGCCACCCGTTACGCCGCTGGCCTGGTTGGGTTGTTGCAGCGAATGGGTAATATCCAGAACAACCGGAACATTCATTTCTTTCATTACCGGAATTCCGCGGTAATCCACCACTAAATCCTGGTAGCCAAATGTTGTTCCCCTTTCGGTAAGTGCGATATTGTTGTTGCCGCTTTCACGAACTTTGTTCACTGCAAATTGCATGGCATCAGCCGAAAGAAACTGTCCTTTTTTGATGTTTACCACCTTCCCGGTTTTTGCAGCAGCCACCAAAATGTCGGTTTGGCGACACAAAAATGCGGGTATCTGAAGCACATCAACATACTCGGCAGCCATCGCGGCTTCGTCGGCCGTGTGAATATCAGTAACCACCGGAATATCGAATGTTTCGCTAACTTTTTTCAGGATCTTTAATGCTTTTTCGTCGCCAATTCCTGTAAACGAATCGATGCGCGAACGGTTGGCTTTTCGATACGAGCCTTTGAAAATATATGGGATTTTGAGTTTGTCGGTAATTGCAACCACTTTTTCGGCAATTTCCATCGCCATGGTTTCGCTTTCAATGGCGCACGGGCCGGCCATCAGAAAAAAGTTGCCCGTATTGGTATGTTTAAGTTTATCAATTTGTGGAATCATGAATTTACTTTTTGCGATAAAAGTAATAAGAATGTTTGGGTTATGGTTGTGACAGGTATATAAAACACAAATGGGAACTATTCTGTTACAAATAGCTCCCATTCACTTTCTAGCAACCGAAGTTACTATTGGTGCCAGGTTACGGTTATTACGACTGGCGTTGGCTTTTTCTTTCGAATCCGCCTTTGCCTTAACTTTCGGGCTGTGCTTTCTACGGCTCAGCCTTCCGGTTGTTCTTTCGGTAATCGCGCTTACCTTCCTGAACGAAGTGTCTTTCAGTGTATTCAGTTAATCCCTAAGGATGTCTCCTTTCCAATCAACGGGTTTGAGTTGCCTCGTTTTCGTTGTGCAGTTTAGCAGTTAAGACCTTGATCTTGTTACTTTCTGCCTGATGACCCAATCTTGAAAGAACTTCTGGATTTTCTTCCAGATGATTGCCTGAACTTTGATACTCCAGAATATCGCGTTCAAACTTCAGCTTTTTCATTGTGCCGCCCCGAAGGGTGGGATGAAATGGTTCCGGTTTCGACTAAGAAACTTTTCCCGTTTCCACAATTTCCAAGCAGCCTTTTATCGCTCACCTGATAGATCAAATATACAGCGAAAAATGAAAAATGCAATTGGTTTTCAGTCGTTTATATCCACCATGAATTAACCGTCGTTATCAACAATTGTTAATAAGGTCGTTTAGTCTTTTATCGGGCTACATACTTATTTAATCCACAACCATTGCAACTTGATCGGGTCTGCTTCGGTTGGCTGAATACTGAGCTCGATGGTGTAAAAACCTGGTTTCGGAAAATTGATCGTTCCTATTTCGTTCGATTCGAAATTATCGATATGCCAGTTCTGGTTGGGTTCGCCAACTGTTTGCCCGGTTGGATGCACCGGATGATACAACGATTGCCCGGCAGCGTTTAAAACTATCTGGCTGTTGTTTCTGTTACCCTGAAAACTATACGACACATCCACTCGTTTTTCACCCGGTTCATCAACGTATATTTTCCAGTTAAAATCAGTAACACCATTAGCCGATACAAAAGGCGGAATCGTACCGTATTTTGCCGGAGGCGTAATCTTCATTGATTCAGGCTGCGGATTTTGATTTCCGGGAAGAAACGAATAACCATCGTCGGTTGTTTTGGCAACCAGCCCGTCTGTTATTTCCGGTTTCGATTGGTATTCAATCACAACTACCGAAACATATGGATCCGGTTGGTCAGAAGTTAAAGCGATTTGCGTAAAAGCGCCGGAGAGAGAAAAGGAGAGGGGCGATTTCTGTTTATCAGCCAGCAGGTAAATTTTTTCAGGAGTCGCGGTAATTCCTGTTAGATTGATGTGTTTGTTTAACGGCCAGTTGTAAACATGCAAAAACAATTTGAAGCTGTTTCCATCTTGCTTGCAGGTAATTTTTCCCCAGTCGTGAAGGTCTTTGTCCAGGTCGAAAGCTTCCGCGCCGTAAATCGATTCTCCGTTCACCTCCAGCCATTTACCCATTTCAAGCATGCGTTGCGAAATTTCAAAAGGCACATCGCCATTGGCACGTGGCCCGATATTCAGCATAAAATTACCATTCAAACTCACGTTGCCAATTAGTGATTTAAGTAATGTTGTTGTTGATTTCCATTGCGAATCAGACGAATGGAAACCCCAGGAATGAGCCACTGTTGCCGGCGATTGCCAGGGGAAATCCTCCTTCTTTTCGCCAAGTTGGTTGTCGCCCAGTGTTTTGTAATCAATGTCGGGATCTTCTTCGATAGACAATCCCAAACGAGAATTTACCAGGCAATTGGGTTGTAACTCGCGTATCAGTGATTTTAGCTGAAGTAGCTGGTCTTTGCTAACAATACTTTCGGAGTGATGGATCCACATATCGAACCAAAGCATCGATATTTCGTCGTAATTGGTTAGCAGCTCGGTAATTTGCGGTATTACTTTTTGCTGCCAGTAGCGGTCGTAATCACTTTCCGATATTTTATCGATTTCGCGGGTATGGTCCCAGCCAAGCGGGTGTTCCCAATCCACCCAATGCGAATAGTACAGACAAAGTTTTATGCCGTGTTTTTTGCAGGCTTCGGCCATTTCGGCGATAATATCGCGTTTGGGGTTGGTGTAATTTCCCAGGTCGTAATCGCTTGCCTGGCTGTCCCATAATCCAAAACCATCATGATGTTTAGCCGTAATCGTGATGTATTTCATCCCCGAATTTTTAGCCAGAATTACCCACGCCTCGGGATCAATCTCGTCCCATCGAAAGCGGTCGAGGAGCGTAAGGTATTCGTCGCGTTCAATACGGTTTCGGTATAAAATCCATTCGGCGTAGTTGTTGTCGTGACGCAGTTTTTCACCTTTCCAGTAACCTTCTGCACCACTGTAAACACCCCAGTGGATAAACATTCCAAAGCGCGCGTCGGTGAACCATTTGGCGCGTTCATTGGTGTTTTTCTGGCCAAATGAAGTTAAACTGCAAAGCAGAAAGATTAAAACAATAAGGTTTTTCATAAGTTGGTTAGTTAGTTTAGTAAATAGCTTATAACTACGACAATCGGTTTTTAAAATCTTCGTATTTAAATTTCCGAATAATCTGTAGTTCATCATCTTTTGTCCAAATGGCAATTGTTGGATGATTAACACCGTTAAACATGGTGGTTTTTACCATGGTGTAATGAATCATATCAAGGAAAACGATCTGTTCACCAATCTGTAATTTTCGTCCAAAATCGTAAGCTTCCATAAAATCACCTGCCAGGCAGCTTCCGCCTCCCAAACGATAAAGGTATCGGCTTTCTTCTGATGGATCTTTGGCTCCAATAATTTTCGGGCGATAGGGCATTTCCAGCGTGTCGGGCATATGGGCGGTAAACGAAACATCCAGAATCGCTGTTTTAACGCCCTGGTGTTCCACAATATCCTGAACGGTTGAAACCAAAACGCCCGTTTCCCAGGCAATGGCACTACCGGGTTCCAATATAACTTTTACATCGTATTTTTTTCTGAAATCTTTCAGCAGTTTGATGAGGTGTTGATGGTTATAGCCTTCCCGTGTCATCAGGTGGCCGCCGCCCATGTTCACCCATTTTACCCGGTGCAGGTATTTACTGTATTTATTTTCGAGGTTCTTAAGTACTTTTTCCAGGCTGAATGAATCCGATTCGCACAACACATGAAAATGAATACCTTCAATTCCTTCAGGCAGTTCATCCGGTATTTCGTTGCTGCCAATTCCCAGTCGCGAGCCCGGAGCACTTGGATTATAAAGGTCGGTACCCACATCAGAATATTCAGGATTCACCCGAATACCACAAGAAATTTTATGACTGGCAGTTTGCGTGCGTTGGTAATATTTCTCAAACTGTTTAACTGAATTAAAAACAATGTGGCTGCTGTAGCTCATCAACTCATCAAATTCATGATCGAGGTATACCGGCGAATAAAGATGTGCGCGGGTTTTCATTTCCTCGAAACACAAACGTGCTTCGTACAACGAGCTGGCTGTTGCTCCTTTTAAATATTCGCGCACAATGGGGAAGGCGCTCCACATGGCAAATCCTTTAAATGCGAGAATAATTTCAATTCCGGCTTCCTGCTGAACGGTGTTGATCAGCTCCAGGTTTTTCCGAAGCAGTTTTTCATCGAGCACAAAAGCCGGAGAGGGTATTTCTTTATAATTCAATGTCTTAATTTTATGCAGTTAAATAAAAAGCCCCAAGTTATTAACCCGGGGCTCGAAGCAAGTATGTTGTTACACTTCCAGATCGCCATTAATTTCTTCGTTCCACGGCAAACCGTGTTCTCCGATTTTCTCCATAAACGGATCCGGATCGAATTCTTCAACGTTAAATACGCCTTTGCCCTGCCATTTTCCGGTAAGTACCATCATGGCACCCAACATTGCAGGAACACCGGTGGTGTATGAAACGCCCTGAGTACCGGTTTCTTCAAATGCTTTTTGGTGACTGCAGTTGTTCCAAACGTAGTAGGTTTTCTCTTCGCCGTCTTTTACACCTTTTATGCGGCATCCGATAGATGTTTCACCGGTGTAGTTATCGCCAAGATCTCCCGGATTTGGAAGTACCTCTTTCAGGAACTCCAACGGAATAATGTCAATACCTTTGTATTTTACCGGATCAATGCGGCTCATTCCAATATTCTGGATCACACGCAGGTGAGTCAGGTATTCCTGGCCGAAAGTCATCCAAAAACGTGCGCGTTTCAAACTTGGGAAGTTTTTAGTCAGCGATTCCAGTTCTTCATGATAAAGAACGTATGAGTCTCTTGCACCGATATTTGGGTAATTCAGCGCCTTTTTAATTTCAAAAGGTTCGGTTTCCACCCATTGGCCATTTTCCCAGTAACGTCCGTTTTGTGTGATTTCGCGAATGTTAATTTCAGGGTTAAAATTGGTGGCAAATGCTTTTCCGTGGTCGCCGCCGTTGCAATCTACAATATCAAGGTAGTGCATTTCATCAAAATGATGTTTGGCTGCATAGGCAGTATAAATACTTGTTACGCCCGGATCGAATCCGCAACCCAACACAGCCATAATACCTTTTTCTTTAAAACGATCGTGGTAAGCCCATTGCCAGCTGTATTCGAATTTAGCTTCGTCTTTGGGTTCGTAATTGGCAGTATCAAGGTAGTTTACACCGGTTTCCAAACAGGCATCCATAATCGGAAGATCCTGGTAGGGAAGTGCAACATTGATAACCAATTTGGGTTGAAATTCTTTTATCAGCGCAACAGTATCGGCAACATTATCGGCATTTAACGAGGCCGTTTTAATTCTGCCTTTACCAACTTCTTTTGCAATTACATCGCATTTCGAGACAGTACGGCTGGCCAATAAAATTTCTGAAAAAACTTCCGGGTTATCTGCACACTTGCTGGCAACCACGCGACCAACACCTCCTGCTCCAATTATTAAAACTTTACTCATTTTCTTATACAATCATTTTAATTCAATAACATAAAACATATTCACATGAATATTGTAATTTCGTATGAAGATTACAAAAAAATCAGAGACAAATTAAGCATTTTTTTTGATGAGTAAAACTTTCGAAAATAAAGATTTTAATACAAATGGTGTAGGGTTAAAAAACGGTAACCTTATTGGGCTTCCGTTTAAAGAAATTACATCAGAAGTTTGTTGTTTCCGGATTTTAAGGATTCCTATGTTTCAGACGCATTTTATAAGTTGTTTGGCCGGATAATTTTGATTGGTGCGTGTAATTTTTTTACTTTGAAAGAACGTTTCAATTTGTTTGGAACATTAAATTAGGAGAGTGATTGTGCGGAATTCATTTTATGGCGCAATTATTCAAAAAAAATATTTTTATTTGCGCTTTGAAATAAATACAAAAACACTAATAAATTTTATGGCTACGTAGATGAAGAATACTTATTTTGATTTGATTGAGCAAAGCTATTACTTCCCGCAGGAAGGCTTTGATTTACGAGGAGATTCGTTAACGTTTCACGGGATCTCTCTAAAGTATCTGATTAAAAAATACGGAACCCCGTTTCGATTTATATATCTGCCGAAAATTGGGGAACAAATCAAAAAATCGCGTAACCTGTTTAACAAGGCCATAAAAAAGAACAATTATACCGGCAAATATTATTATTGTTATTGTACAAAATGTAACCACTTTTCGCATGTTGTTAACGAGGCTTTAAAACATAATGTAAACCTCGAAACTTCATCATCGTACGACATTGATCTGATTCTTCATCTGTTTAAGGATAAAAAAATTGATAAGAACCGGAAAATCATTCATAACGGCTATAAAACACAGGAATACCTGACGAAGATTATAGAGTTGCAACGCCTTGGTTTTAAGAATAATATTATTGTTCTGGATAGTATTAACGAGCTGGACCGAATTGAGAAACTGGCCAATGGCGAAAAGGTAAAAGTGGGTATCCGAATGGCGATTAACGAGGAATCGCAGTCGGCTTATTATACCTCGCGTTTGGGAATCAGGCATACCAAAATTCCTGAATTTTTCGAGAAAAACATTAAAGGAAAAAAGAACATCGAATTCAAGATGCTTCACTTTTTTGTTGATTCGGGAATTAAAGACAGTCTGTATTTCTGGGGCGAGTTCCAAAAAGCAATGAAGCTTTATGTGGAGCTGAAAAAACAATGCGATACGCTCGATTCGTTTAACCTCGGAGGTGGTTTTCCAATTCGTAACCACCTGGGTTTTGAGTACGATTACGAGTACATGATCAAAGAAATTGTTTCGAATATAAAAACAGCCTGCTCGGCTGAAAATTTACCTGATCCGGATATTTACACCGAGTTTGGAAAATATACGGTTGGCGAAAGTGGAGCGATCATTTTCGAGGTGCTGGAGCAAAAACAGCAAAACGATACCGAAAGCTGGTACATCATTAACAATAGCTTAATGAACACCATCCCGGATTCGTGGTCGATTTTCGAAAAGTTTATTTTACTGCCTATCAACAAATGGAATAACGAATACAAACGTGCCAATATTGGTGGTATCAGCTGCGACCATTCTGATTATTACAACTCGGAAGACTTCAACCAGGAGGTTTTACTTCCTGCCTATTCAGATGATGATAAGGAGCCGCTTTACCTCGGATTCTTCCACACCGGAGCATACCAGGATGCCATTAGTGGTTATGGCGGAATTAAGCACTGTTTGATTCCGGCGCCAAAACACGTAATTATCGATCGCGATGAGAAAGGTAATTTCTTCGATTATGTGTATCGTAACGAGCAATCGGCAGATGAAATGTTTAAAATTTTAGGTTATACCAAAGACGAGGAATAGTTTTCAGTCTCAGTTTACAGTTTACTTGTTTGTCGTTTCGGGAAAGAGCGAAAGCTGTTCCCGGATGCGGGTAGTAATTGATTAATAGTTTTATGTGATCGGATGGAGATGCCTATTTAATTTTAAACATCAATCTTTCATCAATCTCCATCAATCTTTTTCAATCCTTTCCTGCGGCTTAATGGCTTTGCAAAATCATTCAACTTTTTTAGGGGAACTGTGTTTTTCTTAAAAAAACTATATGTCAGTTATAGAAATTATAAAAAACCGAAGAGCAACACCGCCACGTTTATTTGCAAAAAAAGATTTGCCAAGCGGCTCCGTTGAGGAGTTATTAAGAAGTGCCAACTGGGCGCCCAATCATAAAAAAACAGAACCCTGGCGCTTTAAAGTGTACCGTGGCGAAGCCAAAGCCAAACTGGCCGCTGATGCGAGGGTTTTGTTACTTGAAAAGCAAAAGGAAGGTTATCCGGTTGCGTCAGAGAAAATTGAAAAATTTGCATCAACAATTGAGCGTGTACCTGTTGCCATAGCGGTAATTTTGCAGCCCGATTCGGCCGGGCGTTTACCCGAATGGGAAGAAATTGCCGCGGTATCAATGGCCGTGCAAAATATGTGGTTAACTGCCACCGAAATGGAACTGGCAGCCTTTTGGGCAACACCGGGTTTTATTGAGTTGTTTGATGGATTACTGGAGCTGGAAAACAACCAGAAAAGTTTGGGATTCTTTTATGTTGGCCAGGTAATGATGGATTTTCCTTCGCCGGGACGACGCGACTGGAAGGAAAAAATTGAATGGAAAGAATGAATTTGTTACCTTCAGCTTTTCAAATCATCTGAATCATGCGAATAGTGGGGATCTTTTTATTGCTAGTCTTGGGTTTAACTACACAGGCACAAACCGACCAGAAAGTATCAACTTTGATTGACGGGAAAGATTTTCCAAACCCGGTTTTTATATCGCCCGATCCGCCAAAGCCCATAAAAGGTTGGGAGATGACAAACGTTTCGGAAGAGAATGTGCTAAAAGGGGAATATCCGGGGGAGATTATCAAATTCCGTTTTAAAGGAACTGCGGTTGGAATTTTGGTTTACTCTGATAACAATTCGGGAATAGTTGAATACAGCCTTGACGGACAGCCCTGGTTTGAATTGGATGTTTATTCAAATAAGCCAGCTGCAACATTAAAAGGTTTTACGTTGGATAAGGATTTGAAACACCGAAAGCATACGCTGCAGATCAGGGTTATCGAAAAAAAGAATCCTGAAAGTTCAGGTAGCAGCATTACATTAAGATCATTTTATTTTAATAAAGAATAAAAAGCTGAATCTCAATTACCACATACGTCATTCTGAACTTGTTTCAGAATCTGAATACAATTGAGTGTAGACCCTGAAACAATTTCAGGGTGACGTTTCAAAAGAGGCTCTAAAATAGAAACAGATTTTTCCTGCAAAGATTATTTTATATTTTCAAGCACATCAACCAGGTGTTTCCAGAATTTTTCAGTGGTTGAGATGTCCAGTCTTTCATCGGGCGAGTGAGCTCCTTTGATGGTTGGCCCAAATGAAACCATGTCGAGGTGCGGGTATTTTTCAAGGAATAATCCACATTCCAGTCCGGCATGAATCGAGCGAACAACCGGCTCAACACCAAACAGCTTTTTGTAAGAATCAACAGTGGTTTTTAAAATGTCAGAATTCGGATTTGGTGTCCAGCCCGGATAACCGTCGCTGTGTTTTACTTTTGCCCCGGCAAGGTTGAAAACCGATTTTACAGTTTCGGCGGCATAATATTTACGACCTTCAATTTCGCTGCGCTGACTGGTAGTTACCACTATTTTATTGTCGTTGGTAAATTTTACCGAGGCCAGGTTGGTTGAAGTTTCCACCATATCTTGCATACGCGAACTCATTTCCAAAACACCGTGCGGACAAGCATACACTGCATTTAAAAGTTTGTTCTGCGTATCGGAATCAACAACAAAAGCAGGTAGTTCAACTTCTGCACAATTGATTTCCAATTTTGGCTCGGCAAACTGGAATTCATCTTTTATCGAAGCCGCCATTTTGTAGAAAGAAGTCAATACTTCATCTTTTTTTCCGGCAGGAATGGTAATAATGCCAAAAGCTTCGCGGGCAATGGCATTACGTAAATTTCCGCCGTTAAAATCGGCAAGGCGTATTTCAAAATCCTCGTTCCAATTCCATAAAAAGCGGTTGAGGATTTTGTTGGCATTTCCACGGTTTTTATGAATATCGTCGCCCGAGTGTCCTCCCAAAAGTCCGCTAACTGAAACTTTTATTGCTATTGAGTTTTTATCTGTCTCTTCCTGCTCGTAATCAAAAGTAGCCAGCGTGTCAATTCCTCCGGCACAACCAATAAACAGTTCGCCTTCGTCTTCCGAGTCGAGGTTCAGTAAAACCGAACCGGATAAAAAGCCGGGTTGCAGGTTAAAAGCTCCTGTTAATCCGGTTTCTTCATCCACTGTTATCAAACATTCAATTGGGCCGTGTTTTAGTTCTTTTGACGTAAGTACAGCCAGTTGGGCTGCAATACCAATCCCGCAATCGGCTCCCAATGTTGTTCCGTTGGCTTTTACCCAACCGTCAACTATGATAGGCTCTATGGCGTCGTTATCAAAATCAAAAATTTTATCCGAATTCTTCTCGCAAACCATGTCCATGTGCGTTTGCAGAATAACAGTTGGAGCCTGCTCCATTCCTTTGCTGGCAGGCTTTTTAATTACTACGTTCCCAATTTTATCGGTGTGTGCTTCCAGTTTGTTTTCATGGGCAAAATCGAGTAAATATTGTCTGATTTTTTCCTCTTTTTTCGATGGCCGTGGTACCTGGCAAATGGCTTCGAAATAATTAAAAAGAGGCTGTGGCTTTAACGCTGCTAATGTTTTCATTATCTAAAAATTTAGAAGTACAAAGTTGGAAAAATGAAAAGAAAAATTTGTTGACGGATGACAGGTCTGCAACGGTATTATCAATACGAGTGCTTCCCTGTATTCCAACCTTTTTTGCCAAGCAGTTTCTCCCCCGAATCTATTGCTCCGCTCTCAATTTCGGTTCCCACAGAATCGTTCCAACGGTTGAGATAACCAAATAAAGCAACTACTCCGGTAATCTCTACAATTTCACCTTCATCCCAAAATGTTCTTAAGTTTTCTGCAATTTGGTCATCAACACTATTTGGTATAATGGATGCTGCAAATGCAAAATCAAGGGCGGCCCGTTCAGCTTCAGAGAATGCTGCGTGTGTTTTATAATCCCAAATATTGTCGAGTTTTTCCTGTTCAGCACCATAACGTTCTGCAGCTCGTATGGCGTGTGCCTGGCAATAACGGCAGCCCGCTGCATTGCTGCTAATATAGGCGATCATTCGTTTTAACGCACTGGTAACCCGACCTTTGTTTTCCATCACGGCTTTATTCATTTCTATAAAAGCATAGGCAATTCGCGGCCGGTGATGCATGGTTTTTACGCTGTTGGGACAGAAACCAAGCGTTTCTTCGTAAAACTCGATTAATTGTTGTAATTCCGGATCAGAGTCTCCGGTTTTTGGAGCTACTAGTGGTTGTTTCATTTTCTTAAAACAGATTTTATTCGTTAATGGTGCCGCGTTGGCTTAATAAAATGGCGAACGGACGTGTGCCCGGAAATTCGGACATTATAATGATGAGGATAACAGTGATTGGTACACTTAATAACATGCCTGAAATTCCCCAGATTACACCCCAAATGGCCAGTGTAAGAAATACCACGAGCGGGCTTATGTTTAGTGAATTGCCCATTAATTTAGGCTCGATAAAGTTGCCAACAACCAATTGAATGGCGCCAACAATTGAGAGGACTAAAATTCCGGGAGTGATTTCGCCGAACTGTAATATGGCGAATATGGCCGGAAATGCAGTGGCAATAAGCGATCCGATGGTGGGAATAAAGTTGAGCACAAAAATGAGAAAGGCCCAAAATAGCGGCGCATCGATACCAATAAAAAGCAAAGCAAAATAACTCAGAAAACCGGTAAGGAGACTGGTCAGGGTTTTCAGTGCCACATAGTTTCCGATGGAGTGATCAATTTTATCAACCAGTTTTTTTACATGCTCATGACGTTTCTTGTCAGGGTACATTGCTTTTAGCTTTTTAGGAAATATTGGCTCTTCCAGCAATAAAAACAAAAGATAAAGTAATACGGTAAATGCGTTACCAAACAGCCCTGTTAAGGTACTTAACAGCGATGAAAGAATGCTCCCGAAGTTCAGGTCTTTAGCAAAATTTCCGGCCATATTCATCAGGTCGATTTCGAATTGCTGGTTGATCTGCTGGGCTATTTTATTTACGTTGGCTTCGTATACCGGTAAGGTAGTCGACAGCGTTTTAATGTTTTTCGAAATCATGGTAACGGCCAGTGTCAAAAAGCCAATCAATACCAATGCTGAAAACAGGGTGATGATCCATTTGGGCATACGGCCAATGAATCTCACTTTCACCAGTAACTTTTTAATTACCCGGATAAGAAACCAAAACAGAATGGCCAAAATAAACGGGATAATAATTGACTGGGCATAAATACAAACCACAACAATTGTGATAAGGATCAGGAAAATATAAATCTTTTTGCTTGTTTCCATGAGGTAGAAATTAATTGGGGAAAATACAAAAAACTTCGTTGCCCGTTTACAATGGCTTTCGCAAACTTGTTCAGAAAGGAACAATAAGTATGCTAGAGGCTTTAAAATTCAGCCACTGGCCGGGCTTTTGTTTTCCTTATATTATCCTCTATTTCATATCAGCAACTGATTTTTGCCGATTCTTTTAAGCCCCATTCTTCTTTCATGGCAATTCCAAGTTTCTCCAGTTCTGTTAAAACAGGCTCATAAATACTTTTCGAAACCGGAATTTGAACGCCCTTGTTTGTAATTTTTCCATCCAGAATCATTTTAACTGCAATGGCTGCCGGTAACCCAACAGTTCTCGCAATCGATGTATCTTCTTTAGTGGCAAAATCAAGCAGTCGTGATTTAACAACTTCGGTGCTTCCGTCGGCATTTTCAACCAAAAACGAGTGAAGCATAATAACCATATCGCGGGCACCTTCGGGCAACATCATTTTTTTGAGCATCAGGTCGGCAACCATATCAAAGTTTGAGCCTTCGTCCATTGCAACCATATAATCGCTGAAAAGCCACAACCATTCCATTGCTAAAATTGCCGGGCTGTCAATTGGCAGCCGCAGTCGCTCAGCAGCTTTTTCTTTAATGTTTGCCGGATAAACATCCAGCTGGCGTGCCATAATTTTTTTATAGGTTTTTCCGGCAAAATTTTGTTTGTCGTACGTAACCAATCCAAGTGTTTTTATGGCATCCATAATTTCGCACCAGTGAGGGTAACGGAAAGTTCCGCGGTACATGGTTGCAACATCTTTCAATCCGTAGATATCGATATACGCCAGCGAGTCGCGATTTGGGTATACCTCCATCTCTCCAATTTCGGGGAAATCAATTTTTAGTGGATTTTTAAAAAGATTTTCAGAGGGGAGCTCAATAACTTCTCCACCTTTTAAATATTTTGCGCCGTTATTTCCGGCCATAATCACACCTTTTGGCGACCATGAAAATTTGTATTTGAACGGATTGTCAGCTTCTTCGGGAGCAGCCAATGCACCGCATAACGAGTAAAATTCTTTAATCCTACCACCTTTGTCTTTCAGCTTGTCGATTATTCGCATGGCCGTCATGTGATCAAATCCCGGATCAACACCAATCTCGTTCAGAACAATAATACCGGCTTTTTTCGCTTCTGCGTCCAGTGCCTTCATTTCTTCAGACACATACGATGTTGTTACCATGTTTTTTTTGTGTTTAATACACAGTTTGGCAACTGTTACATGATAGGCATAAGGCAGCAGACTTACGGTTAAATCGTGAGATGCAATTAGCGGATCAAGTTGAGTAAGATCATCGGTGGTCCATTGCAGCGCTTTGCCGTTGGCACGGTTTCTTATTAATTTATCGGCTTTGGCAAGTGTGCGGCTGGCAATGGTTAATTCTATTTGGTTTTCAAGAATATAATCGGCAAGTGGTTTGGCTACCATCCCGGCGCCAAGTAATAGTACTTTCATCGTATTAAAATTGTTTTTAAAAGGCATAAGATGGAACTCGCATGATAGTTATAATGCCTATTTCTGACAGTCTTTTTCATGCTCGTTTCATTTTTTCTGCTTTCTGTTTGTTTCCAATTATTCAAACGAAATTAATAGAAATTCGTTCGATAATTTTCACCCTGGTTTCTATCTGAATTTATTGTCCTGATCAAAAAAAATGGATTTTTAATTGATGCAATAAACTTCTTTTTTTCAGCCCCTTAAGTTGCTAAAAATTTACTGAACAAAAGATGATATCTACCATTTTTATAAATTATGGTAAAAATCATGGGCTTCTGACTCAAATTTTTATAAATTGTGCACATGGTACAATCGTATTCATGTCCTGTATTTTTCTATCTAGGCATGCCGGAGTGCCTCGATGATGATACGGTTTCACATTAGCTGCAACCGCAGTTATTTTTATTCCATAACTCTTATTGACGCTTGTCAATGTTTTTTACTGTATTAATTCCTTTCAAATCGGTGTGTCGATAAGACGGATTCGGAATGAAGCGCAACAGCCGTACAACATGGTTCGTATACAACTGTGTATGTGCTATTGTGTGTATTATGAAATTTTCAATATGAACTTTTAATATCAAAAGAGATGATTAGTACGAAGGAGTCATTGAATATTGCAGAAATGATGCGTGCTTACGATTTTACGCCCGAAACAATACAAACCATTAATAACGAGGACCTTTTGCCTGCCGGTTTAGTTCGGCGTTTACAAAAATGTTATCCTCAGTATTCCCGGTTTTCAAAACAAAAGGACCCACTTTTTAAAGGAAAAACACATTACTCAGGATTAAACGGTTTTCGCGAAATTTTACAGGTGCTAAAAGCTAACGGTGTAGAGCTCGACAACATAAAAGAACGCGAGTTTTTTCTTGAAGTTTATCGTTTTATGGCTACCAAACATATTCTGAATACAATTGATTGGAGCAACTATAAAAATGATCCGAATTATTACCTCGTATTTCCGCAGCCTGATATGATTAACAAAGCGGATGTACAGAAATACCTGGACGCCGACAGCGATGATGAACGACGAAAAGTTGTTGAAGCCTACCAGTTAAAAACCAATCCGCACGACGGGAAACAGAAACTAAACAAACCTTTCTTTTATAACGAAGAGGGGCAAATAGAAATTCTGGAAGGAAGCCAGCACAAGTACCCGCCAATTAAACTGATTCTGGATGCCGGAACACAAAACTGTTTTGCATTTTGCACTTATTGTTTCCGGCATGCACAGGTTCGCGGAGACGAGGACATGTTTGTGCAGCGTGATATCAACCAGGTGCACAAGTACCTGAAAAAGCACAAGGAAGTCACCGACATTTTGATTACAGGTGGAGATGCTGGGTACATTTCTTACAGGCGTTTAAAAGAATACCTCACGCCAATTCTGGAAGATGACGAGCTTTTGCATATCCGTACGCTGCGAATCGGCTCACGGGCTATTACTTTTCATCCTGAGCATTTGCTGACCGATCAATTCAAAGAAATACTGGAACTGCTGAGAATGACCGTTGAAAATGGTGTTCAGGTAGTTTGGATGTCACATACATCAACACCGCGCGAAATCCTGAATCCTGGGGCAATTGCCGCCATTCAGCGACTAAAAGAATACGGCATTAAAGTGAAGAGCCAAAGTCCGATTATGAACACCATTAGTTTGTATAAAGATGAAAATGGGAAAGTGGATGTTGATCGTTCGTCACAAAACTGGATAGATTTGGGCAATGTACTGGCCATGGTTGGAATTGGTTTCCATTCGATGTACTGCGCACGGCCAACAGGCGAGCATCATCATTTTACGGCGCCTTTAGCCGATATCACAAAAGTATTCAATAAGGTGTATCGTAGTCTGGCGTCGATAAATCGTCCGTCACGTTATATCACCATGACTTCTTCTGCCGGAAAAACTTCCCTGATGGGAACAACCGAGATTGATGGCGAAAAAGTGTTTGTACTCAAATTCAACGAAGCCCGGAACATGGAGTGGATGGACCGCGTATATTTTGCAGAGTATGACGAGCAGGAAAATACGATAGAAAAATTAAAGCCTTACAAGGCTGACAAATACTTCTACGAAGAAGAACTGGAAGAGATTGAGGGCAGACTGGAAGAGGCTTTGAAAAAAGAATCGTTAAAAATGGCAAGCCATGATTAACAAGATCGTGAATTCGGCAAAAGAAGCGGTTGCCGGAATTTTTGACGGAGCAACCGTAATGATAAGTGGTTTTGGAGAAGCCGGTAGTCCGGTGGAGCTTATTCACGCGTTGGTTGATCAGGGAGCAAAAGACTTGACAGTGGTAAGCAACAACGCTGGAAGCGGGCATGTTGGGCTGGCAGCACTTATCGAAAACCGTCAGGTTAAAAAGATTCTCTGCTCTTTTCCGCGTACTGCTATTTCAGTTGTTTTTCCCGAGTTATACCGGGCCGGTGAAATCGAGTTGGAACTGGTGCCTCAGGGAACGTTAGCTGAACGCATTCGTGCAGGCGGCGCAGGAGTTCCGGCATTTTATACACCGGCAACTGTAAATACTCCTTTGGCAGAAGGGAAAGAAGTTCGCGAGTTTAATGGTCGGCAATACGTAATGGAAGAAGCTATTCAAGCCGATTTTGCTTTGGTGAAATGTGCTGCTGCCGATAAGTACGGCAATCTCATTTACAACAAAACAGCCCGCAATTTTGGGCCGGTAATGTGTATGGCTGCAAAAACTACCATCGTTCAAGCCAAAAAGGTGGTTGAGCTTGGAACTATTGATCCGGAACATGTAGTAACACCGGGAATTTTTGTTCATCGCGTAGTGGAAATTTCCAATCCGGCAGATGAATCGAAACTGGTTGCCGAAAATGTAAAGTACCATGGAATCAGACAATAAAATTATAGGTTGGAGCACCGGCGAAATGGCACAAAAAGTTGCCATGGATATTCATGATGGTGCGTATGTAAATCTAGGGATTGGCATTCCTGAAATGGTAGCCGGATTTATTCCTGAAGGTCGCGAAGTGATCTATCATACCGAAAATGGTCTGCTTGGTATGGGAAAAGTCGCTGATGTGGGTAGTGAAGATCCGGAGCTGGTGAATGCAGGCAAAAAATACGTCACAGCTATTCCCGGCGCAGCTTATTTTCATCATGCCGACAGTTTTGCAATGATTCGCGGCGGCCACATCGATGTATGTGTGTTGGGAGCTTACCAGGTTTCGGAAGAAGGCGATTTGGCCAACTGGTCTACCGGAAATCCAAATGATATTCCAGCTGTGGGAGGTGCTATGGATTTGGTGGCCGGGGTGAAAACCATTTATGTGATCACAAAACACACGACCAAAACCGGCGAATCGAAAATTGTAAAACAGTGTACTTATCCTTTAACAGGGAAAAATGTGGTGAGTCGAATCTATACCAATTATGCGATAATTGATGTCAAAGAGAAACAGCTTTACGTGAGGGAACTCGCTCCCGGAGTGAGTTTCGATTTTTTGCAGAAACATACCGAAGCAACGTTGCATCAGAAATAAATCAGTAAGTACAGAAAGATGGCTAAAAAAGAAAATAGCGAAGAAATATATAACAAGGCGCGTCAGGTAATAAGTGGCGGGGTAAGCCGGAATACCGTTTTTCGGATGCCTTATCCGAATTATGCCAACAGTGCCTCAGGTTGTTACATTACCGATATTGATGGCACAGTTCGCACCGATTTCGCCAATAATATGGCAGCATTAATTCACGGGCATTCGTTTCCGCCAATTATCGATGCGGTTATCGAACAGTTGAAGAAAGGAACGGCTTACACGCTCGCTTCCGAAATTGAAGTTGCTTTTGCCACTCACCTGATCGAACGCGTGCAGAGTTTTGAGCGTATTCGTTTTATGAATTCGGGTACCGAAGCGGTAATGGCCATGATAAAAGCTTCGAGGGCGTTTACCGGCCGGCCAAAAATTGCAAAAGCCGAAGGCGCTTATCATGGTACTTACGATTTTGCGGAGGTGAGTCAAATGGCAAATCCAACAAATTGGGGGAAGGAAGATCAGCCCAGCAGTGTTGCACTTGCTCATGGAACACCACAATCTGTAACCAAAGACGTGGTTATTTATCCGTACAACAACATTGAGCGAACGCTGAATATCTTGGATAAACATGCGTCAGATATTGCCTGTGTTATCGTCGATCCTGTTCCTCACCGCGTAGGTCTGGTTCCCGGGAAGGATGATTTTATAGAAGCGCTTTACAGCTGGACCCGGAAAAACGAGGCTTTACTGGTTTTTGATGAGGTGATAACTTTTCGGGTAAATTATGGCGGGGCACAGGAAAATTATTCGGTGAAACCGGATTTAACGTCGCTTGGGAAAATTATCGGCGGCGGATTTCCTGTTGGTGCTGTTGCCGGAAGAGCCGATGTGATGCAGGTTTTCGATCCGCACGAAAAGAATCTTTTATTGCCTTATTCCGGAACATTCTCGGCAAATCCGATTACTATGACTGCTGGTTATCAGGCCATGAAGTATTATGATTCGGAAGCGGTGAGGCAGCTAAATCTACTTGCAGATGTGGCGGTTAAACAGATTCGCGAAGTGATAAAACTTGCTGATGTTCCGGTTTCGGTTACCGGCGCCGGTTCAATGTTCAGGATGCATCTTCGTCCCGATCCGCCAACAACTTACCGTGAGGCTTATATGGACAAAGAAGGCAAAAAGCTGGTTAATGAATTGCTGGATTATATGTATTACAAAGAAAATACGCTGATGATCAACACTTTTTCGTGTATGCTTTCAACGGTAATGACACAAAAGGAAATTGACCGACTCTCTGAAGGATTGCACCGGGCGTTCACAACATTTAAACCAAGGATTGAAAAACTAAATAATGATTAACGATTTGAGATTAACGAATAACGATTTGAGATTTGCAAGGTACAGGTTGAAGAATAGCCTACTGTCATTTTGCTTTTTGCCTATTTCTTCTCAGTACTCAAAGTCTCGATACTAAAATCTAAAATATGAATGACGTTTTTATTTGCGATGCGATACGCACACCGGTTGGAAAATATGGAGGTTCGCTGTCGGCGATCCGGGCAGATGATCTGGCGGCCATTCCAATAAAAACTTTGCTGGAGCGGAACGATCAGATCGAACCGGCAGCTTTTGATGATGTAATAATGGGATGTGCCAACCAGGCAGGAGAAGACAACCGGAATATTGCCCGAATGGCTTTGCTTTTGGCTGGAATGCCGGAGTCGGTTCCCGGAGTAACAGTAAACCGTCTGTGCTCCTCGGGCATAGAAGCCATTGGAATGGCAGCTCGCGCCATAAAAGCAGGCGAGGCGGAGCTGATGATTGCCGGCGGAGCAGAAAATATGTCGCGGTCGCCATTGGTAATGCCAAAAGCTACAGAGGCTTTTTCGCGAAATGTAGAAATATATGACTCAACCATCGGCTGGCGTTTTGTGAACAACAAGTTTCAGGAAAAATATGGAACAGACCCGCTTATTTGCACGGCAGAAAATCTGGCCACAGAATTCAGGATAAGTCGTGAAGATCAGGATCGTTTTGCACACAACAGTCAGTTGAAAACGGCTGAAGCTCAGCAAAACGGGGCACTGGCCAGGGAAATAATTCCGGTTTCTATTCCGCAGCGAAAAGGAGATCCGATATGCTTTGAAATGGATGAACACCCGCGGTTAACATCGCTCGAAAAACTGGCATCATTAAATCCGGTTTATGGACCGGGAGCCACAGTTACTGCAGGCAATGCATCGGGCATTAACGACGGGGCTGCAGCTGTAATTGTAGCTTCGGAAGCGGCAGTTAAGAAGTTCAATCTTACTCCGAAAGCCAGAATTTTGGGCACGCTGGCAGCTGGTGTACCACCACGTACGATGGGAATTGGACCGGTACCTGCCACCAATAAGCTTTTAAAACGATTGGGAATGAGACTGGATCAGATGGATATTATCGAATTAAATGAAGCATTCGCCGCTCAATCGCTGGCCTGCATCCGTGAGTTTGGAATGGCAGATGATGATCCACGACTGAATCCGCTTGGCGGAGCGATTGCACTCGGACACCCGCTGGGAATGTCGGGAGCGCGTTTGGTTACAACAGCAATTTATCAGTTGCAAAATTCAAACTCAACATATGCGCTTTGCACTATGTGTGTTGGAGTTGGTCAGGGGCTTTCAATGATATTAGAAAAGGTGTAGTAATATATTTAGCATTAGCTTGATGGGATTTTCCCCTTGAGGGGAAATGCCGATAGGCAAAGGGGTGATGAAAATTTAAAACGAAAAAGAACAACTAAAAAATAAAGACAATGAAAATTGACATCTCAAAAGAATTAAAACAGTTAGGAATTAGTGAAGTTAATAATGGTGTTTGCACCGGAACCGAATGGAAAACAACGTCCGGTGCAGCTGTTGAATCGTTTTCGCCATCGGATGGAGAATTGATTGCAACCGTCAATCAGGCAACTGCTGCCGACTACCACGAAGTGGTGGAAAAAGCAAAAGATGCGTTTAAAGTGTGGCGAATGGTGCCTGCTCCCAAACGTGGCGAGATTGTGCGCCAGATTGGTTTGGAACTTCGCAAATACAAGGAGCCGCTTGGAAAATTGGTGTCGTACGAAATGGGTAAAATCTACCAGGAAGGTTTGGGCGAGGTGCAGGAAATGATTGATATCTGCGATTTTGCTGTTGGTCAGTCGCGACAGCTATATGGTTTCACCATGCATTCCGAGCGGGAAAAGCACCGTATGTACGACCAGTATCATCCGCTTGGAATTGTGGGTGTGGTTTCGGCGTTTAACTTCCCGGTTGCTGTTTGGGCATGGAACGCAATGATCGCTTTGGTAGCGGGTGATGTCGTTATTTGGAAACCATCATCAAAAGTATTTTTATGTGCTATTGCCGTTCATAATATTGTTGCTAAAGTTTTAAAAGAAAATGCTATTCATGAAGGCGTTTTGAGTCTGGTAGCAGCAGGTTCACGCGAATTGGGCGACGAGTTTTTTAGCGACAAAAATATTCCGTTGGTGTCGTTTACCGGCTCAACAAAAATTGGTAAAAAAGTTGGCGGTCTTGTTGGTCAGCGTCTGGGAAAAACAATTCTGGAACTTGGCGGAAACAATGCCATAATAATCACTCCTGAGGCCGATTTGGAAATGGCGCTTCGGGCGGTTGTTTTTGGAGCAGTTGGTACTTGCGGTCAACGTTGTACTTCCACCCGCCGGATTATCGTTCACGATTCGGTTTACGATAATTTTAAAGAGCGCCTGGTAGCTATATATGAAAATTTACCTATCGGTCATGCTTTGGATGAGAAAACATTGGTTGGTCCGCTGGTTGATCGTTGGGCTGTGGATACTTATTTGGCTGCTATTGAGAAAGTAAAAGCTGAAGGTGGGAAAATACTGATTGGCGGAGAAGTACTTTCGGGAGAAGGTTACGAATCAGGTTGTTTTGTAACTCCAAGTATCGCCGAAGTAGAAAATCATTACGAAATCGTTCAGGACGAAACATTTGCTCCACTACTTTATATGATTCGTTATTCCGATCTGGATGAGGCCATTCGTTTACACAACGATGTGCCGCAGGGATTATCATCGGCAATTTTCTCAACCCATATGTTGGAAACCGAGAAATTCCTGTCGCACGAAGGATCGGATTGCGGAATTGCCAATGTAAATATCGGTACGTCGGGCGCCGAAATAGGCGGCGCTTTTGGTGGCGAAAAAGAAACAGGTGGTGGTCGCGAGTCGGGCTCCGATGCCTGGAAAGCCTACATGCGCAGACAAACAAACACCATAAATTATAGTACAGAGCTTCCGTTGGCTCAGGGAATTGAGTTTAATGTGTGAAATAAATCGAAGATGTAATGCGATGCATTATTTCACTGGGTGAATGTAAATTGACGAACGAAGCCCCGAAATTGGAAGATATTCATCGGATGACTTCAAGTCATCCGATGAATAAATAACAGGGTTCGTAGCTAATAGCTAAAAAGTATGAAAAACATATTAATTTTTGGAGCCGGTAGGTCGAGCGTATTTTTGCTCACTTACCTGGCTGAACGCGCATCAAAATACAACTGGCACATAAAAGTTGTTGACGCCGAAGAAAGCGGTTTAGCCAAATCGTTAAAACTGGCTTTTTCCATTTTGAATGTGCGCGATGAATTTGCCCGCGATCAGGAAGTTCGCGAAGCCGACCTGGTAATTTCCATGTTGCCTGCACGCTTTCATAAACTGGTGATGCAATCTTGCCTGAAATATTCGAAAAGCCTGTTTACCGCTTCGTACGAGAGTAAAGAGATACAACAGGTTGAAGAGGACGTGAAAAGTAAAGGCTTGTTGTTTCTAAACGAATGTGGTTTGGATCCTGGTTTGGATCACATGTCAGCCATGCGTGTGATAAACCAGATTAAAAAGGAAGGCCATCAGTTGCAAGCTTTTGAGTCGTTTACCGGTGGTTTGGTCGCGCCCGAATCGGATGATAACCCGTGGCACTACAAGTTTAGCTGGAATCCGCGAAATGTGGTGTTGGCAGGGCAGGGCGGACCTGCAAAATTTATTCAGAAAGGAAAGGTAAAATACATTCCGTACAACCGTTTATTTCGCAGAACGGAGTTGATTGAAATTGATGATTATGGCTGGTTTGAAGGCTACGCCAACCGCGATTCGATGAGTTATATCGATAAATATGGATTGCAGGAAGTACCCACTGTTTTCCGGGGTACTTTACGTCGTCCGGGTTTTTGTAAGGCGTGGAATGTGTTTGTGCAATTGGGAGCTACCAGCGACGATCACTACATCGACAATGTGGAAGACATGACTTACCGCGAGTTTATCAACTCCTTTTTGTATTACCATCCTGCAACTGTCGATCTGAAACTGTACCATTCGATGCAAATTCCTATGGATTCGGAGATCATCCCGAAGCTTGAGTGGTTGGGAATCTTTGATAACCGAAAAATTGGCTTAAAACGTGCAACGCCAGCCCAGGTAATGGAAAAACTGCTTTCGGAGAAATGGCAGTTGATGCCCGAAGATAAAGACATGATCGTGATGTGGCACAAGTTTGAATACCTTGATCGCGACACCAAAGAAAAAGTGGAGAAGAACAGCTCGTTGGTGGTAATTGGCGAGTCGGGAGAGAAAACAGCCATGGCAAAAACCGTTGGTTTACCGCTCGCAGTTGCAGCCAAATTATTTCTAACCGATAAACTGAACCATCGTGGAATCTATATACCAACGCATCCCGATATTTATGAACCAATTTTGGACGAACTGGAAAGTTTTGGTATCAAATTCACCGAAAAAGAGAAAAGGGCGTTTGTACAAAGTTATACCGAAGCATAAAAAAGCCGCTGGCGATTACAGCTAGCGGCTTATAACAGGTAGTAATATGGTTTATGAACGAACCAGTATTCCTAATTTTTCAAGGTATTGTGCTTCATCGTCTTCAAAAATTAATTTTGCCAAACGGGTAAGTTCGTTACAGGCTTCTTCCAACTCATCGAGTTTCGTATTTCGCTCCTGTGTAGCAACCTGAGCATCTCCACTTTCCCGTTCGCGCACCTCTTTTAGTCCATCAAGGCTGTTGATATCTTCTGCCAGAGAGCTGATCGATTCTACGGTATACCCAAATGGCAGTAACCGTGAAATTACTTCAGCATTTTTTAGTAAGGTTTGATAGAAATACTTTGCACCACTTACAAAATCAGCATAACGGCTAAAATCGTCGCGGTACAGTTCAAGTTTAGTGGCCTCATGCGATGTGCTCGGATAGAAGAATTTAAGTTTGTTACGAAGTGCCTTAAAATCACCCCTGGCTTTTTCTTTGGCTTCGGAAAATGCATCGCTGGCATTTCTCCACTCGCCTGTTTCCTGCTTTTGTTTGGCAAAAAGTGCTTCTGTTTCGTTGTACAGGTTTTTCAAACTGTCCATTTTTTCGGCTGTGTAGCCAAATGGAGCAATACGTGTGCTGATAACTTCGTCTTCCGCTGCATTCCATATTTTTATGCGGCAGCGTTCCATTACATCGTTCATCGATTGGTTTTTTCCCATATCGTAAAGTTTTAAGATTAATATTTTTCCTTTTTCAAGGAATTTAACTTTTCACCGAACAACGAATGAAGCTGAAGATTGAATTGAGGGCTTCATGAAGCGGTGTTACGGTGGTTTGGCTGTTTAAATTACAAAAAAAGCGGTATTGAACAAAAGATAGGTAGGCTTGCTTTTTGATAAAGTATGTATGCTCAGCATATTTGTATCATTGCTCAGCGAAAAAGTATGTATGCTCAGCATAAAAACGGCCTTGCTCGGAAAGAAAATATGTATGCTCAACATATTTTACATACCGCTTTTCCTTTTATTGGGTGTGCTCGTTTGTTTTATCCCTCGCTATTGTAAAAAGGAGGTGTGCTCAAGCTTTTTTGCCGGTTGTTATTTAGGGCTGGTACACTATCTTTTTACAGAAGGCGCATGGTTTGGCTTCTTCTGCCTTTGATGTAATACCGCAAGGTGTCCTGAAAGGACAAAATTTAATTAACCACCGGTACTAACCGGTGGTAGTTCAACAGCATCGGCTTCAGCCCTAAAGGGGTTGAATAATGTAGCTTTAATCATCTGGTTTTTAGCCGTAACTTATTTTGGAAGTCATTGCTCCCTACATCGTTTGTTGAAATATGTTCAACCCCTCCGGGGCTGATGTATCACGGCAGAACTTTCCGTGCGCTTCACACACGGTTATTTCTATTTAGTTCTTTCAGAACAGTTTTTTTTTTTTTGAAGAAGGATCGGTTGCACTTATCGGTCTCAACCTTTTCCAAAGTTCCGAACTTTGGAAAATATTATAACCACGTCAGTTCGAGCTAAGCGAAGTTGCAAACATGGCTTTCATCAACAATTTCTTCCAGGTTGAGTTTCGGTTTCTTATCTAAAAAGGAATAGGCAATTAAAGCAGAGAGCAGGTTGGTTAGAAAGTTTTCAAAGCTACGAT
>NZ_JBFHGM010000018.1:0-36518 GCF_041583095.1 Draconibacterium sp. | reverse complement strand
TTTATCGGCATCATTGCCTGTGCGTGATACGATGGTTCCCACAGCTTATAGAAGTTCTCGTGACACTCGATACAACTTGCCGATCCGGTAAATTCGTTATTTACCTCTTTTGGTTTTTGCTTACACGAAATTGCCGTTAAAATTACTGCAATAACTACTAATAGTTGAGATTTCCGGAAATTCATAATTAAATATTTAGTATCACTTCGTTGATGGAGCAAGATACAAATTTCAACATGTTGAACACAAAAAAAGCAGCTTATTCATCTTATTAAAATTGCTTGTTATTAAAGGCATAAGATGGAACTCGCATAACTTTAACTATTATCCCAAGGGTGACGTTTTTTATTATGCTCGTTTCATAATGAGAATAAACTGCCTGTGGTATTATTAGCGTTAGTTAGTTTCTCGGATAAAACACCGAATTGAATAAAGTCTCCATTTCGTTGATATAATAAATACCGTATTTTTTAAATGTTGCTTTGGTCCGGTCGTCCGGTTTCCAATCGAAGAAAGCATGTCCGGCACCACCAACCTGTACATACTGCACACGTTGTCCGGCTTCCACCAGTGCATCAACATAACGTTTAACGCCATCGTCGGGTATCAAGCCGTCTTTTGTTCCACGGGTAAGGTAATGCGGAATTTTACGCTCCTCTGCATTCGGGATATTGCTCAATGGTGCAATTGCTTCTTTCCAGGTATCGTCGGCTTTCGGATCTTCGGAATAATGATTCAGTCGGTCGCTGCCAAATACACCGTAACTCGGAGCCGCCGCTTTAATGGCTGCCATCATTTCAGTACGCACCTGGTCAACCGTTTTATTTTTCGGGATATACGACGGCATAAACTCAAACACGCCTTCGGTTCTGCCAAAACCACCATCGCCAATTTTGTTGGGCATGGTTCCGGCCACTGCCGATAAATGACCGCCCGCACTGTCGCCGGTTACAGCAATTCGGGTTGGGTCGCCGCCATAATCTGCTGCGTGTTCCATAATGTGGGCAATGGCGCCAAACACATCACCAATGATGTCGGCCATGGTATTTCCAACCTCGTCGCCATCGCTGTTTCCTGCCCAACGATAATCAATACTAAAAACAACATATTTGCCGTCTTTTGTTAATTCGCGGGCCATTCCGCGCATAATATCTTCGGTATTCCAAATCCAGCCTCCCCCATGAATGATAATAATACAAGGCAGGTTACGGGCACCTTCAGGGGCAAATACATCGTATTTTAATTGTTTAACGCCTGGTTTGGCATACGGAATATTTTGAGCCACCATCAGGTGGTTTACTTCATCTTTTTCGATAAACGAAGCCCCCAGTTTTGTATCCTGGTTGATCACCACCTCGTACGACGATGCCATACATTCGTGATACATATCGCCCCACATTCCTTTTACCGAATAGTAAACCGCATCCAGTGCATAGTTTTTATCGGGTTTGGCCGAAATGGTAAGTACCGTTCCTTCGGCTACTTTCCCATCAGCCGGAATGGCAGGTTCTACCTTGACTTTTCCGTTTTTTACTTCGTCAACTGATACAGAAAATGTTTGTTGTGCTTTCAGGATTCCTGAACACGCGAACATGGTCAGCAAAACAAGAGTAAGCGATTTTTGACTCATTGGTTATTGTTTTAGTTATTAGAATCTCAAAAAGTGCTAACGATTTATAAATTTAGCTGATCAACAGCAACGATCTGTTTTTTTGAGACTGTTTTTGAACATCTATACAGTATAGCGCAGTAGATGATGAAAGTGTTTGTTGCTACCAGTATTTCCAGTATTCAATTCGCGGATTGGCTTTTACCTTTTCCTTGTACTCCTCAATAAATTTCTGGTTCAGCTCATCGTTGTCACCATACTTTTTGCGCAATTCTTCCAGCTGAACATGTAGTTGTGCCTGAACATCCGCATAAGCCGGATCATCGTAAATATTATTCATTTCCATCGGATCTTTCTCCAGATCGTACAATTCCCAATCGTCGATATCGTAGTAGAAGTGAATGAGTTTGTATTTATCGGTGGTAATTCCGTAGTGGCGCATAACCGCATGTTCGGACGGGTGTTCGTAGTAGTGATAATAATGTGCGTCGCGCCAGTCGGCAGGAGTTTCGCCTTTTAAAACCGGCAGCAGACTTTCGCCCTGCATTTCTTCCGGAATTTCGGCACCGGCAACATCAATCAGCGTCTCGGCAAAATCGAGGTTCGAAACTAAATCGTTGTTCACCGATCCGGCTTCAATTACTCCGGGCCAGCTAACCAGCAGTGGCGTATTTAACGATTCTTTGTACATCCAGCGTTTATCAAACCAACCGTGCTCGCCCAGATAAAATCCCTGATCGGACGAATAGATAACGATCGTATTTTTATCTAAACCCGATTCTTTAAGGTAATCGAGCAATTTTCCAACACTTTTATCCACAGCCGAAATACATGCCAGATAATCGCGCATGTAGCGCTGATATTTAAATCGCACCAATTCTTTTCCGGTAGGGTTTTCTTCCCTGAACTTTTCGTAAATGGGCTGATAAACGGCATTCCACTGCTCCAGTTGCTCTTCGGTGTAGCCTGCGCGGGGTTGATCGGTCATTTTCAAATCGCGATCGATAAACATCGTATTCGCAATCGACATGTTATTTTTTGCAGCGGCATCGCGGGTGTCATAGTCATCAAACAATGTCTCCGGCTCCGGAAAAGTGGTGTTCTCGTACATTCCCAGTTCATTTGGTCCGGGCTCCCACGCACGGTGAGGTGCTTTATGCCACATCATAACCATAAAAGGCTGCTCCGATTCTTTCTCACTTTCCAACCAGTTAATTGTTTTATCGGTAATAATTTCGGTGGTGTACCCTTCCATTTTGTACTCGCCCTCCTGGTTTATAAACGTTGGATTGTAATAACGCCCCTGACCCGGAAGAATATCGAAATAGTCGAAACCGGTTGGCGTACCGCCGAGGTGCATTTTGCCAATTACCGCCGTTTTATAGCCGGCCTTTTGCAGCACTTTAGCGTACGAATTCTGACTAAAATCAAAATGCGAGCCTCCGGTGTTATCAATAAAACCATTTAAATGACTGTATTTTCCACTCAGAATGGTTGCCCGCGACGGACCGCAAATGGAGTTGGTAACCATACACTGGTTAAAACGCATTCCGCCCTCGGCCAGCCGGTCGATATTTGGAGTTGGCGCCAGTTTGGCCAACGGACCACCATAAGCACTAATAGCCTGAAAAGCGTGATCGTCGCTCATGATGAAGACAATGTTTGGTCGCTGTTTGCTTTCTTCTTTCTGCTGATTGGCACAACCAAAACCTGTGAAAGCAACTAAAACAAGGATTAAAATTCGTTGTGAAATAATTTTGATAGTCATGTTTTGCTATTTAGTTAGTTTAGTTGATTTGCAGCTAAAAATAGTGATTCTGTTTTGATCGCCAATTCAACTGCCACTTCTTTTCGGGCATTGTTCGCGTGTTTTGTATCCGAATATTTAAATTTTCGTACATTCGGAAAAATTTCAAATCCATGATAATAGGTATTCTGAGAGAAGGGAAAACACCTCCCGATAAGCGTGTTCCGTTAACCCCGCAACAATGTGTGGAAGTGCAACAAACATTTCCGCATGTTTCACTTGTTGTTCAACCCAGCCCCATACGAAGTTATAAAGACGAAGAGTACAGTGCTTTGGGGATTCCATTACAGGAAGATCTTTCGGATTGCGATGTTTTACTGGGTGTAAAAGAAGTTCGTATCGAGGATTTTCTGCCCGGAAAAACGTACCTGTTTTTCTCGCACACGATAAAAAAACAAGCGTATAACCGTAAGTTGTTACAAACCGTTTTAGAAAAAAATATTCAGCTGGTTGATTACGAAGTGTTGACTGACATAGAAGGATTCCGCATCATCGGGTTTGGTCGTTTTGCCGGCCTGGTTGGCGCTTACAACGGCTTCCGTGCTTTTGGCTTGAAATACGATTTGTTTGACCTGAAACCGGCGCACGAATGCGAAGACCTCGAGGAAATGTTGCAACACCTCGACGAGGTAAATCTGCCACCAATAAAAATAGCACTTACAGGCGACGGACGTGTGGCACAGGGTGTTTTGGAGATTCTGAACCACATGAATATTATGCGGGTTTCGCCCGAGGCTTATTTAAATGATGAGGAGCCGGAACAAGCCATTTATGTGCAGTTGCTGCCAAGAAATTATGCAAAACGTATTGATGGAGAACCGTTTGACCTGATGCATTTTTTCAATAACCCGACCCTATACGAGAATAGCTTTCACCCGTTTGCAGAAGCCACCGATATGTTGATCGCATCGGCTTACTGGGATCCAAAATCACCGGTGCTTTTTACTGCTGAAGAGATGAAAGAAGATAAATTCCGCATTGGAGTGATCTCGGATATTACCTGCGATATTGAAGGTTCCATTCCGTCTACAAAACGTGCCGCAACAATTGCCGACCCGTTTTACGATTATAATCTGCAAACCGGAGAATTGGAAGAGGCTTTCTCGAATCCGAACAACGTGTCGGTTCAGGCGGTGGATAACCTGCCTTGCGAGCTGCCGAAAGACGCATCGCTTGATTTCGGGCGTAACCTCATCGAAAAAGTATTCCCAAGTTTATTTGGCGAAGATACCGACGGAATTATCCAACGCGCTTCTATTACAAAAGATGGTGCGTTAACCGAGAAATTTTCCTATCTGCAGGATTTTGCTGACGGGGAATAATTTCTCGCAGATTGTGCGGATTGCGCGGAAAAAGAAATAAGAAAACCGAAAAGCCCCGGTCCGTATTCGTAAAGAATATACAGACCGGGGCTTTAAGTTTATATCTGCGGCTATCTGCGTAATCTGCGAGCAACAAAAAAACAAACGCCAATCCGTCAATTGACGGACCGACGTTTTACTCACTCTCCCTTCACCTATCCGTCAGTTTGACGGACTTCTCACACTACTTAATCAGTTCAACACTGCGCTTCACAAATTGATCAAGATCGGCACCTTTTAACAGGCCGTTGGCCAACAGCGCCAAATCAACCATTTGTTTTGCCAGTTTATTCTTTTTACCAAATCCGGCCAGCTCCTCGCGTTTTGCTTCCTCAAGTTTTGCCAGTTCCGAATTTAGTGTTTGCAGCTTTTCTTTATCTGCTGCCGGAATTTCCTCATCTTTCTTACCTTCTTTTGCTTTCTCCATAGCAGCAATTTCCTCTTTCTGAGCAGAAATCTTTCCTGTCATTTCTTCCAGTTTGCTACCCAGTTTTTTGTCTTTTGCATCCAACACTTTTTTCACCAATGGGTGAGCCGTGTTTACTACCAGGTTCAACGAATCGGGCAAATCGCCATACATGCTCATTCCTCCCTGCGCGGCGCTCATATCTTTCATCCGGCGCATAAACTCGTTACGGGTAATTACCATCGGCGAACCGTTTTCACCCAAATCCTGGAAATCAACAATGTAAGTATGAGTGTTCGACTGCGGGCAAACTGCCTGAAACACCGGCGACAATTCTTGTTTTTGCTCCCAGGTCCACTCTTCTTTTGCGGCATCTTCCTTTCTAATCAGGTTTTCAACCACATCAGAGTCAACACGTACAAAACGTTTGTCGGTGTATTTCTGCTCAAATTTGTTAATCAGGTGAGGCGCCAACACATCATCCAAAATCAGCACATCGTAACCTTTGTTTTTCGCCGCTTCAACAAAAGTGAATTGCTCCTCAACGTTAGTTGTGTACAGGTAAATCGTATTATTATCCTTATCAGTCTGGTTTTCTTTTACCAGTTTTTCGTACTCTTCCCAGGTAAAATATTTGCTTTCGGTATTTTTCAGCAGGAAGAAATTCATTGCACGATCGTTGAATTTCTCTTCGGTCAACATTCCGTACTCGATGAAGATCTTCAGATCGTCCCACTTGCTTTCAAAATCTTCGCGGTTGTCTTTATAGATCTGGTGCAAACGATCGGCCACTTTTTTATTGATGTGGCTGCTGATCTTTTTCACATTCGAATCGCTCTGCAGGTACGAGCGCGATACGTTCAACGGAATATCCGGAGAGTCGATCACACCGTGCAGCAATGTCAAAAATTCAGGAACGATTCCCTCAACCGAATCGGTAACAAAAACCTGGTTGCAGTATAGCTGGATCTTGTTTTTCTGAACCTCGAAATTGTTTTTGATTTTTGGGAAATACAAAATACCGGTCAGGTTGAACGGGTAATCTACATTCAGGTGAATATTGAATAAGGGCTCGTCGCCCATTGGGTACAATTTCCTGTAGAAGTTTTTGTAATCCTCGTCTTTTAAATCAGCCGGCATTTTTGTCCAGGCCGGAGCAACATCATTAATCTGATTGTCTTCGTCAGTGTCAACCTGTTTACCATCTTTCCAGTCTTTTTTCTTTCCGTAAACTACCGGAACAGGAAGGAATTTACAGTACTTATTCAGTATCTCCGAAATTTTTGCATCATCAAGAAAACCTTTTTCCTCTTCGCTGATGTGCATTACAATGTCGGTTCCTACGTCTTCTTTTTCTATTTCTTCCAGTTCGTATTCAGGACTTCCGTTGCAGCTCCATTTTACCGCCTGTGATCCATCTTTATACGATTTTGTAATTACATCCACTTTCTCCGACACCATAAACGAACTGTAAAAACCCAATCCGAAATGGCCGATAATTGCATTGGCGTCGTCTTTGTATTTATCAAGGAATTCGTTGGCTCCCGAAAAAGCAATCTGGTTGATGTACTTCTCCACCTCTTCGGCAGTCATCCCAATACCATTATCCGAAACAGTAATTGTTTTGGCTTCGGTATCCAGTTTTACAACTACTTTAGCCTCACTTACATCGCCTTTGTATTCACCTTTTCCGGCAAGTGTTTTTAGTTTTTGTGTTGCATCAACGGCGTTTGATACAATCTCACGCAAAAAAATGTCGTGATCAGAATAGAGAAACTTTTTAATAATTGGGAAAAGATTCTCGCTGGTTACTCCAATTTTTCCTGTTTGCATTTTTCTATATTTTAAATTTTACTATCAATTTTTACGTCCGCCAAGAGTCAAACGCTGTGCCATTCGTTTTTTGTGACGATTTGACAGAAAACACATTCTAATGAGTGTTATTAAGGCATACTTGCACTTTTAATTCTCACCTTTTTGTCCTAATTTTGAATTATGGAACTGGTATTAAAATTAAATCGAAAGCAGCTTAAAGTTTTCACCGATCTTGCCGACAAACTCAACATTAAACATTTTGTTGTTGATGATGAAAAAGAAGATGCGGCAATTTATAATGCCATGCAAGATGGCGACCAGCGTGTTGCTGAAGAGCCGGAAACCGATGCATTTAACAAATGGGTGGATGAATGAAAATCCAATACTCCAAACAGTTTATAAAAGATTCAAAAAAATATCCTCAGTATAAAGCACTTCTCAAAGAGTCGATTAACAGTTTTCAGAACGCATCATCACTTTCCGATATCCCAAATATCAAAAAATTACATTCCCCGAATGACGATTACCGGTTAAGAATAGGAAATTTTCGGATTGGATTTTCAAAAATCGGCGATACCATTATTCTTAAACGTTTTCTCCACAGAAAAGACATTTATAAATATTTTCCTTAGAATAGTAAAATCAAAAAAGTAGCATGGTTATGATTTTTTCCCTACATTTTGTCACTCGAAGTAGCTTATTTTGTGTCTTTCAATAAAAAGTGATTTATGGCAAGTTTGGAAAAATATTTTAACCAATTCAGGAAAAATATTGTTGGGATCGATCAGGAGTTTGAAACGCCGTATGGCATAATGAAAATAAATTATGGTGACTGGATTGCCAGTGGCCGTTTGTACCGCCCTATTGAGTGTATGATTACCGACGAAATTGGCCCCTATGTGGGCAACACCCACACCGAAACCAGCGAAACCGGAATACGCATGACGCATGCTTACCATAAATCGCATCAGCTGATAAAACAACATGTAAATGCCGGGCCAAATGATATTATTATAACTGCCGGTTTCGGGATGACTGCTGTAATCAACAAATTCCAGCGGATTCTAGGATTAAAATACTGCGGCAAAGTTGGAGGCAAAACCTGTATCGCCGAGCGCGAAAAGCCGGTGGTTTTTCTTACGCACATGGAACACCATTCCAACCAAACATCGTGGTACGAAACCAGTGCCGACGTGGTAGTTGTTGAACCCGGCGAAGGATTACTGGTTGACACCGACAACCTGCGTAAAGCCCTGGAAAAATATAAAGACCGCAAGTTTAAAATTGGTTCGTTTACGGCTTGCTCGAATGTAACCGGAGTACGCACACCTTACCACGAAATGGCGAAAATCATGCATGAATACGGCGGTGTTTGTTTTATCGATTTTGCGGCCTCGGCACCTTACGACGAAATAAATATGCACCCCGAAGACCCGATGGAAAAACTGGATGCCGTTATGTTTTCGCCTCATAAATTTCTGGGAGGTCCCGGCTCATCAGGCGTAATTGTTTTTGATGTCAGCATGTACAAAAATACCGTTCCTGATAATCCGGGTGGCGGTACTGTTGACTGGACAAATCCGTGGGGAAAATACAAATATGTTGATGATATTGAAGCCCGCGAAGACGGTGGAACTCCCGGCTTTCTGCAATCGATACGCACAGCACTTTGTTTTGATTTGAAAGACCAGATGGGGATTGAAAATATCCGCAAACGCGAAGAAGAACTACTTGAACGTGCCTTTAAAGGACTCGATTCCATAAAAGGATTAAATATTCTGGCCGACAACGTACGCGACCGGCTGGGTGTAATTTCCTTTTACGTTGAAGGAATTCATTACAACCTGTTGGTGCGTTTGCTGAACGATAAATACGGTATTCAAACCCGCGGAGGTTGTGCCTGCGCCGGAACATACGGACACTTTTTGTTGGAGGTTTCGCTGGAGCAGTCGGAGGAAATTACCGATAAAATCAACCATGGCGACCTGTCGGATAAACCGGGATGGGTGCGCTGGTCGCTTCACCCGACGATGACCGACGAGGAAGTTGATACTATGATCGAAGCATTAAATGATATTATTTCGAACATTAAAGAATACGAAAAAGATTATAACTACGTCAACCGCACCAACTCGTTCTGGCACAAAGATGAAAAAGACGATCAGGAATTGTTGAACAAGTGGTTTACGCTTGAACACAAATAATCGATCCTCCTCATTTTCTCTTTCCTAATTTAGAAGCCACAAAACTGATTATAAGTATTTGTATGGGGTGGAAAATCATAATTGGCAGTAACATTATTCCGGTAGCTGCCGATTGCTGAAACAATATTTTGGCGAAAACAGTTCCGTGTACCAACGACTTTTTTGTTCCGCAAAATTGTGTGGTTATCTGATCTTCAATATTAAATCGCAGCAGCTGCGAAACTTTAAGCGTTAGGAAATAAATCGCATAAAAAAGGATGATAACAGCCGTTACTATCAGAAAAAGGTCGACTGCGTCAACAGCGCTAAACACCTTGTTCTCGAATGAATGTGAAAAGCTTTTGAAAATGATCAGCAGGATCACCGATTTATCAAACAAAGTTAGATAGCGACTATTCTTTCGAGCCAGATCGCCCCAAAAACGCTGCAGAAAAACACCGACAATAACAGGCAGTAGAATTTCGGTAAGCAGTTTGAAATAAATTTCGCCAAGGTTAAAATCAATAGTGGTTTGGGTTAAAAATAGTCCCATCCAAAGTGGCGTAATAACAATCCCGATCAGTCCTGAAATACTGGCATTAAAAATGGCCGCCGGAATATTTCCTTTTGCAATTGAAACCATCACCACCGACGATGAAACGGTGGACGGCAGCGCAGCCAAAAACAAAAATGCCAGCCAGATGGTTTGTCCGTTTTCGGTTTTTATAAACGGATGAAAAGCAAGAATAATTAAGGGAAAAACAAAAAAGGTAGTTACCTGAACCACGATATGCAGCTTCCAGTTTTTTAGCCCTGTTTTTATATCGCGCGGACTGAGTTTCAATCCATAAAAAAAGAATATCAGCGAAATACCGATACTTGCAATTAAATCAAGCGGCACACTACTTTCCGGGCTTCCAATTCCGGGAAAAAACCAGGCCAGAATAATTACACCGATAATGGCTAAAACGAATTTATCTATCTTCATTATATAATAATAGTAAAATTACAGCGTCAAAACATGCGCTGCTACGTCAGTAAAAATACCCTCGAAAAATTTTTTTTCCAAAATAAATAGCTCTCGACAGATTTGAAATCTCATTTAAGTAACAACCTGAGTTCGTCTTTAAAACAATTCACAGTTTTAGCTATTTTTAGACTCAAACTTTCTCCGGTTTTTGCAGTACTATTGGGATAATACAAGAAAATTGGAGGAAGTTTATGGCAAAAAGAGCAAAATCTGAAAGAAAAGTCCTTCTCACTTCATCTTCGCATTTTAAATTCTTTGAAATAACCCGCTATTACTACAGAATTTAAAATACAAATCTAAAGCAATTATGACTCTCTGTGAAAATAGTTTAAAATTGAACTCAGGTTGAAACCATTTCAATTGATTTTCTACCTTTGAAAGGTATGACAAAGAAATATGAAAACGGTCTGGTTTTAAGTGGTGGCGGAACGCGTGGTTTTGCCCATCTTGGCGTTATTGCGGCGCTTCAGAAACTGGGTATTCAGCCAGATGTAATTTCAGGAGTTAGCGCCGGTGCAATTGTTGGTGCTTTTATAGCCGCCGGAAAATCGCCCGAAGAAGTTCGGGATAATTTTAAACGTGGTTGGTTTTTTCAATATACAAAAATTCATTTCCCGGTTGACGGCTTGCTTAAGCTGGATGGCTTAAAGGAAATTCTGGAAAAGGAAATAGCCGTAAAAAACATCGAAGACCTTAAAATACCGTTTTATGTATGTGTTTCGAACCTGAATAAAGGGACTGTTGAATACCGAAACACCGGCAGCCTTGGAGACACGGTGCTGGCCTCGGCATCTATTCCGGTTATTTTTGCACCGGTTGAGCTGGGCCGGTATTTATATGTTGATGGTGGTTTAATGGATAACATCCCCGTTGCACCAATCCGAAAAGAATGCCAACGTATAATTGCGTCAAACATCAGCCCCATCAACCCGAAAGCCAAAATGAAAAACCTCATACAAATTGCCACACGAACGGTTTATATGAGCGTGAATCAAAAACTAGAAGAAATAAAGAAACAGGTTGACGTTTATATTGAACCCAAAGGAATTGACGAATACGATGTGTTTCAGCGAAAACACGCCGATGAGTTATTCGACCTGGGCTACAAAAAAACGCTGGAAGTTCTGATATAAAACATTTACGATTCCCGGGTATCACCAACAGGAATGAAAGTAAAGTCTGTTAACAGCATTTCATATAAATGGCCGGATTACAAGGCGCACACAACAATTGTGCGTTGAACAGCTTACTGATTGCGCCTTCAATTTACCGCACGCCAACCCCGGGTTTCACCCGAGGTTAGTCAGATTTTATCCCTTCGGGATATTGAACTGAATTACAAAGTTAAGACGAGTTTATTGAGCTGCAATGTCGCAATTGCACGTTTTTATGACGCTGGAAGCGTCGAATGTGAATAACCCGGTGCGTAGCGCCGGGATGAAATGACCAAAGGGAAATCGTCCGGCGAAGAAAGCAGATCGAAGCCAGATGGTTCTCCCGAACGAAACTCAAACGGCAATACACATAAAAAGATGGGGACTTTCAGAAAAAAAAGCCGTCTCAGATATTTCTGAAACGGCTCAGCTATTATTCCTTTATACTTTGTTACTCAAATAAATTCTCATCCCTGATGATCATCAAAATTGCCGAATGTGGCAAAATAATGTACTTCTCATTGTTAAACTCAATTTCGTGTCCGCTCTTATTTAAATAAATGGCCAGGTCGCCAATGTGTGTTTGCAGCGGAACATATTTTACCTCTTCCTTTTTTTCTTTCCACGCTTCGTCTTCATCGCTCACTGCCGGAATCGGGTAACCCGGTCCAACTTTTACGATATACCCGCTTTGCACTTTTTCGTTCTCCTGAACCGATGGCGGCAAATACAAGCCCGACTTGGTTTTTCCCGATGGATTTTTTGGTTTAACCAAAACACGGTCGCCTACCATTATAAATTTTTCCAGATCTTTTTCTTCAATTACTAACGACATAAACAATCATTTTTTATGTTGACAAAGATACAAGTTTTCGATGTTGCAGTAAAAAAAGTTAATCGATGAAAAAATTTTTTCCAAAGAAATCAAAGTGTACGCTCAAATAAACACCCTTCTTTATTCGTACTATTTAACTTATTGTTCGATTTTTCAAAACAACATAAACAATCCTAACTTACTATATTTCTGTTATTTAAAACTTTCTCATTCAATATTTTATAAAAAATATACTACTTTGTTTTGCATAGTACCATTTTTTGTACTTATATTTGCAATACAAAGTTCAGGTTTTAAACCAGTACATTTTTAAAAAAAGTTCTAAATTTTTGTAACGAATTAAATTTTTGGTCGTCTTAATATCGAAAACAAGAAAACAAGAAACAAAAAAGTCGAAGCAACAAAACAAGAAAACAAAAACGAAAGCAGGAGGAAAAGTCATGAAAACAAGAAACAATGTTCAGAAAGCAATCACAAAATCACTGGCGGTTATTATTAGTTTGGTTTTGATCAGCATTACAGTAAATGCACAGGATTTTTGGAGAACCGTAATGGAAAACAACAGCTTCAGCCAAATAGCCATGGCAATGACAGATAACACTGAAGCTAGCTCAGCATCAGCAGATGCATCATCAACAACAGATATGAGTGCCTATGCAAAGTATGCAGCAGTTGAAGCAGAAGAAGCATTGGATGTAGAAAACTGGATGATTGCAGAAAACAACTTCTTTACAACTGTAAATGTAGAAACAGAAGTTGAGGAAGCACTAGAAGTTGAAAACTGGATGACCAATGAAAGCTTATTTGATGGAATGGCATCATATTTCGAAGTAGAAAGCGAAGAAGCTCTTGAAGTGGAAGACTGGATGCAAAACACCGATTACTTCGGAGTTCAAACAGTAGACATTGAAGAAGAAACAGAAGGCGCTTTGGAACTGGAAGCCTGGATGACAGACACAAAAACCTGGAACATCTAATTACGAATAACTCATTTGAATGAAAAAACCGCTACTCTTTAATTAGAGCAGCGGTTTTTTATTTCTACAAGTTATGGTGTCATTTCGAACGCAGTGAGAAATCTTTAGCTTTTATGTGTTACAGATTTCTCCTCCCCCGAAGTTTCGGCGCTCGTCGAAATGACAATGTTTTATACTTATAAATCTAAGTTATCGGATAATCATTGTGAATATCTGTCAAAACTTCGCAGCCGGTTGGTGTTACCAAAATGGTGTGCTCGAATTGTGCCGACAATTTGTTATCGATTGTCCGCGCTGTCCAGCCATCGTTTTTGTCAATTACCGCTTTTGGTTTTCCCTGGTTTATCATAGGCTCGATGGTAAATATCATTCCGGGTTTCATTTCCGGTCCAGTATTTCTTCGTGAGGCATGATCTACCTGCGGTTCTTCATGAAAATCAACACCAACACCATGTCCGCAAAACTCGTATACTACGCTGTAGCCTTGCGCTTTTGCATAACGCTGAATTACAAATCCTATATTCCCAAAACGGTTGCCCGGTTTTACCTGCTCAATTCCAAGATCGAGACAGTGACCGGTTATGTCAATCAAATCTTCAGCTTCCTTACTAACATCTCCAACCGTAAACATGCGCGATGTGTCGCCATAGTAGCCATTTAAAATGGTGGTGACATCTATATTCAAAATATCTCCTTCTTTTAAAACGGTTTGTTTTGAAGGAATACCATGGCAAATCACGTTATTTAACGAAATACAACTCGATTTAGGATAACCATTATATCCCTTGGTTGCAGGAATTGCACCATGGGAACGAATAAATTCCTCCACTTTATCGTCGATATATTCTGTATTAACTCCTTCTTTTACAAACTGCTCAGCGAAATCAAGAGCTTTTGCCGCCAGTTTTGCACTTTGCCTGATGCCCTCGATCTGCTCCGGAGTTTTTATTATAATTTTTCCCATAAATCGTTATATTTTGCCGCAAAATTGAACATTTGTTGTTGATTTTCAAAAACCGAACAATAAATTTGCGAAAAAGTTTACAAAAAGAACCAAGTCGGAAGCACGAACAGAAAGACGACTTGCAATTTCACACTTCAGACGTCTAATCATTTTAGCATGAAACACAAACAGGAATTAACTACAAAATCATATTTCGTCAGCCGTTTTGGTCAACTTTCTACTTCATTCCTTTTTTGGCAAATTCAGGACATTGCCTGGGAACATGCTGAAAAATTAGGTTTCGGATTTGACAATCTTCAAAAGGATAAACAGTTTTGGGTGTTATCCCGATTGCTGGTTAAAATAAAACGTCGCCCCGAATGGGGAGAAAAATTTACGGTGGAAACCTGGCCTGCCGGAATTGATGGTCTGCTGGCACTTCGCGATATTCATTTTATCGATGCCAACGGCGAGAGTATAATTAAAGCTACCACCAGCTGGCTGGTTCTTAATCAGGAAACCAAACGTATTGTAAAACTGGAACTCGGCTCCATTCCGATACAAGACGAACGGGTTTTGGAAATGAATGCAGGAAAAGTTAAGCCGGTTAAATCCAACGATGAAGTGGTTTTTACACCGGTGCTGTTCAACGAGATCGACGTTAACCAGCATTTTAACAGCGGACGTTACCTTGAACGTATTATCGACAGTTATGATTTTGATTTCCACAATCAGAATGAACTCATCGAATTTGAAGTGAATTTTGTTAAAGAAGGCATACAAAACGACAGCCTGGGAATTAAGAAACAAATACTGGATAAAAATAATCATATTTGTAGTGTTGTCCGCGAAAACGATGAAGCCGATCTGATTCGCGCCCGACTGGTCTGGAGCCCGCGGAATCAGGCCTTCTGAAAAAACAGTTCATTTATATAATCACAGTCTCTTTTTCTTTTAGGAATAAGTAAGACGAAATGATCAAAAAAAAAATCAGGCAATTTCAAACGTTTGCATTGATTTTGAGAAGTTTATTTTGAATTATTTATACTAACAAAAGCCAATAATTAAAGATTTATTAAGGCTGCAATACTTAAAAGAAAATGAAGAGATTACTTTTGATTTTTGTGCTTGCCGTTGGCACATTCTTTAGCCAGGCTGAAGAAATTACTTCACCAAACGGAAAAATAAAACTTACCTTCGATTTATCGGATGGAACGCCGGTTTATCAACTTCAACTGGACGACAAAACCATTATCAAATCGAGTAAACTCGGACTTGAGTTAAAAGATGCCGAACCGCTGTTAAGCGGATTTACACTTGCCGACAGTCAAACCTCTACTTTCGACGAAACATGGACACCGGTTTGGGGCGAACAAAGCAAAATTCGTAACCATTACAACGAACTGGCAGTAACTTTAAACCAGTCGGCTACCAACAGAAAAATGATCATTCGTTTCCGCGTTTTTAACGACGGACTGGGTTTTCGTTATGAATTTCCGGAACAAGACAACCTGATTTATTTTGTGGTAAAAGACGAGCGTACAGAATTTGCCATGGACGGTGATCACACTGCTTTCTGGATTCCGGGCGATTACGACACCCAGGAATACGATTACACCAAATCGAAATTGTCGGGAATTCGCGGTTTGATGGATAAAGCAATCACGCCAAATACATCGCAAACGCCAATCTCGGCAACAGCTGTACAAACGGCTTTAATGATGAAAACCAACGATGGTTATTACATCAACCTCCACGAAGCAGCATTAAAAGATTATTCGTGTATGCACCTTGAACTTGACGATACAAACATGATTTTCAAATCGGTTTTAACTCCCGATGCACAAGGAAACATGGCCTACATGCAAGCACCTTGCACAACTCCGTGGCGCACGATAATTGCCGGTAAAAAGGCGGGCGACATTCTGCTTTCAAACATCACGCTTAATTTAAACGAACCTTGTGCTTACGAAAACACCGACTGGATTAAACCGGTGAAATATATTGGCGTGTGGTGGGAAATGATCACCGGAAAAAGCTCGTGGGCTTATACCAACCTGCCAAGTGTAAAACTGGGCGAAACCGATTATTCAAAAACAACTCCAAACGGAATTCATGCTGCCAATACCGAAGAGGTAAAAAAATACATTGATTTTGCAGCAGAAAATGGTTTTGATGCTGTTTTGGTGGAAGGCTGGAACGAAGGCTGGGAAGACTGGTTCAACAAATCGAAAGACTATGTTTTTGACTTTGTAACGCCCTACCCTGATTTTGATGTTGCCGAACTGCGCGACTATGCCAAAAGCAAAAATGTACACTTGATGATGCACCACGAAACATCGGGATCCGTGCGCAACTACGAGCGTCATTTGGATACGGCTTACCAGTTTATGGCCGATAACAACTACAACTCGGTAAAAAGTGGTTATGTGGGCAACATTATTCCACGTGGTGAATACCATTACGGACAAAGGATGGTAAACCACTACTTGTATGCTATAAAAAAAGCAGCTGACTACAAAATAATGGTGAATGCTCACGAAGCGGTTCGTCCAACCGGATTATGCAGAACTTATCCGAACCTGATCGGCAACGAATCGGCTCGCGGAACCGAGTACGAAGCTTTTGGCGGAAACAATGTCGATCATACCACTATCCTTCCGTTTACCCGATTAATTGGCGGGCCAATGGATTATACACCGGGTATTTTCGAAACGCATGTTAGCGCTTACAATCCTGACAATAATTCGCAGGTTCGTACAACCATTGCGCGCCAGCTGGCATTGTATGTAACCATGTACAGTCCGCTGCAAATGGCTGCCGATTTGCCAACGACTTATGAGAAATACATGGATGCTTTCCAATTCATAAAAGATGTAGCACTTGATTGGGACAAATCGTTGGTATTGGAGGCAGAACCGGGAGATTATATTACTTACGCCCGGAAAGAAAAAGGCAGCGATACCTGGTTTATCGGTCGTACAAACGACGAAGAAGTGCGCACTTCAGAAATCAGTTTTGATTTCCTGAATCCGGATCAGAAGTACATTGCAACGGTTTATGCCGATGCCAAAGATGCCGACTGGAAAACCAATCCACAAGCTTACGAGATCAAAAAATATGTGGTCACAAGTCAATCGGAATTAAAACAACAATGTGCTCCCGGCGGTGGTTATGCAATCAGTATTATTCCGGTTTCTGACAAGTCGGAATTAAAAGGATTGAAGAAGTTATGAGCTAAATAAAGTAGGTACATCTATTTGAGCGAGATACTTAAAACAAAAGCCACCGACCTTTTGCCGGTGGCTATTATTCGTAAAACCAATTCCGGCCTCTCCGGAATAGTATTTTTCATTAGCAGTTCCCACATGGAATAACCTATCCGATGTTAATACTCCACTTAAGAAGAGCTAAAAGTGATGAATAAATCCTGTTCTATAGTATTTAGTTGGTTGATTAAAAAGTCACGCGGATGTTAAGTTAGCTTCCGCACTTATCAATGTTTTTTAGTAATGCTTCACAAATCGATAAGCAAAGATTCTGTATAGAACAATACTTTTCAAATTCTAATTCAGTAAACCATTACCGGCGTACCGGTAATGGTTTTTCAATTAAACTTATCTAACTTAAACTAGTAACCCGGATTTTGTACCAGATTCTCATTTACATCTAATGCTGAAGTTGGCAGCGGGAATAATGCTTTGGTAGCATCGGTGGCAGGTTTTTCCTGATATGATTCGGTAAATTTACCAAAGCGTACAAGGTCCTGACGGCGTAATCCTTCCCAATACAACTCGTAACCACGTTCATTCAGCACATCGTCCAGTGTTAAACTTGTCAGAGCAGGTAAGGTACTTCCCTCAGCACTCCTTTTCGAGCGGATATAGTTAATATCTTCCAAAGCCTTTGTTTCGTCGCCACTGCGTAAATAGGCCTCGGCCCGAATTAAATAGATATCAGAAATACGCATAATTGGCACATCATTTGGCGATGAAAACTGTCGCTCAGTGTCAGGATTTGGGGCAAACTTGATTACACGAACACCGGAATTCTCAGGAGAGCTGGCAAGATTGATCTCGGGAACAAATATTAATGGATCGCCATTACGTTGCTTCAACGCAGTTCCGTCCACACCGTACTGTTGACCAACCAGGAACCCCTGATTAAAACCGGTTTCACTTTTAATTCTATCGTCGTAATACCGGGCATCAGCTTCCTTATCCCATGTATTAAAAAAAGTTGAGGTGGTAGACGGCCCGTTCCAGGTACTTGTATAATTTCCGAACAGCTGACTATAGTGCAGCGTAAAGTTTACCCAAACACTGCCACTTCCCATGTCAACATTATCGTCCATAGGAATCCGGAAAATAAATTCCGGATGTTCCGCTACATCTTTCTGAAACATACTCCAGTAATCATCAGCCACGGTAAATGTTCCGGAGTTTATCAGCTGGTTGCAATAATCAATGGCTTCTGTCCATTTTGTTTCTCCCCCGTAAACCTCGTAGTTCAAATATAATTTTGCGAGTAAGGCTTTTGCGGCTTCCTGAGTAACGCGCTCAGATCCAACTTCGGCTTTAGTTTTTAAGTTAGGAAGAACAGCTTTTACCTCATCAATAATCCAATCCGCTGCTGCTTTCTGGTCCAAAACTTCAGGTGAAACCGAAAAATCCAGATCATCTGCCTCGCGAAACGGCACCTGACCAAAAAGATCATTGATTAAATACATAAAATAAGCCTTCAGAAAACGTGCTTCGTAAATGTATTGTTCTGAAGTTGATGTTTGTTCAAATTGAGCAATGTAATATATCGCTGTATTCGCTCTTGAAACGCCTTGATTTAGAGCATCCCAAACATTTTTGAGACGGATATGATCCGACGTCCACGTGTGAAGGTGCAATTCCATCCAGGCACCATTATCGTACCAGTCGGTTCCACGTGTCGGAATGATAACCTCATCGGTTGTAACTTCCTGCAAAGCCCAGTAGTCATACCACTCAATCGTTCGTCTTAAACTTCCGTACGGTGGATTAATCAGCGACTCTATATTATCAGGATTATTTACAAGATCTGCTCCAAGCTGTTCATCAAGTACGTTTTCTTCCAAATCGGTACATCCTAGTGTAAAAAACATTCCGATTATGGTTATCAACAATATTATCTTATACTTTTTCATAATTAATCGTCTTTAAAGTGTTACTAAAACTGAAGGTTTACACCAAATGTAAATGTTCGCGGTTTCGGATACGATGTATAATCAATTCCCATTGAAGGCACACCGTTTTCGTCTGCAACAGTATTAATTTCAGGGTCGTAGCCGGTATAATCGGTAATTACCAATATATTATTTCCAGTTACATAAACGCGTGCATTACTTAACCAATCGATCGATTTGGTGTCGAAAGTATATCCTACAGTAAGGTTTGACAAACGCATAAATGAAGCATCTTCAATAAAACGTGATGAGAAAGCATTTGAGTTATCGGGGCTTTCATTTGATTCGTATACTTCTTTGGTTACGTTAAAGCCTTTATCAAGTGGTCCCTTCAGGAATAGTGCATTGGCCGTATTATTATATACTTTATTACCAACAGATCCGTACCAGAACATGCTAAAATCAAATCGTTTGAAATCGATGCTCGTAGAAAGACTATACGTGAAATCTGGCAAGGCAGAACCCAAATATTCTTTTACTGCAACGCCTTCATTGTCGGTTTTATAAATACTTAAACCGTTGGAGTCCAATCCCTGGTAAACCATTCCGTAAAATGTACCCACTGGTTCTCCATTGGTAATAATTTGTACTCGCGTACCAGATAATCCCTGTCCACTTGCGTTTCCTGTTTCGATTAACTGAACCGGCAAATCTTTTACTTCGTTTTTGATGTAAGCGAAGTTTCCACCAAGTTCCCACGAAAAATCATTTTTATCTACAATCAACCCATTCAAACCTAATTCAAATCCGTTATTTACAATTCGAAGATCAGGAACATTTTGCCATTGTGTTTGTGTGGCTGCCGGTGCTTTTGCAGGTATCTCCAGAAGTACATCTTTGGTTGATTTGCTGAACACATCAATTGTTCCATTTAATCGATTGTCGAAGAATCCAAAGTCGATTCCAATATTTGTTTGGAGCGTTGTTTCCCACTGAATATCAGGATTCGGAGTACGTAAGAAGGTTATACCCGGGCTTAAAGTGCCGTTAAAATATCCATTTGCCGAAGGAGTTGTTCCAACAGCCAGTAACGATATTTTATCTGGAATTTCCTGGTTTCCTGTCATTCCCCATCCCAAACGAAACTTCAGGTTACTAAGCGACTCCATGCTTTGCATAAAATCCTCTTCCGAAACACGCCAAGCAAAAGCTGCCGACGGGAAAAATCCGTACTTTTTGTTTTCTCCGAATTTTGAAGAACCATCCATCCGGCCGGTAAACGTTAACAGGTATTTATCTTTGTAGCTGTAATTTATCCTGCCGAAGAACGATTGTAACTCGCGCTCATAAGCCGACGAATTAACAATTGCCGACGAGAAATTTCCATATTGAAGGTTATCGGTATATTTTATATCATCCACCTCAAAACCATTCACATTCATTTCGGTTGTGGTGAATTTAATAAATTGATAAGCATGTCCGGCAAGGAAATTGAAACGATGATCTTCGTTTAAGGTTGTTTCATAGGTTAGATAGTTCTCAATTAATTTGTTATTTGCAGCAACAGTATTAATATTCGCCTCTCCTTTGTTAACCAGATAACTTAATTCCTGATCCTGATTTACACGACGTTCAGCAACTGTCCGGTCTAAACCTATATTTAGTTTGTATTTCAGATTTTTAATGATCTCATATTCGGCCGATCCGTTAAAGATAATACGGTCAGTTAATGTCTCATCATCAACCAAATCAAGCATTGCTCTTGGATTTCGCTGATCGTGTGCATGCTGATAATAACTTCCGTCGCTGTTAAAAACGGGGTAAGTAGGATTCAGTTTCAGAGCCGACAAAATCAAATCTCCTTCATAACCCGATCCATCCTGTTCGGTAATGGGCGACCTTGAATCGATAATATGCGATGCGATCAATGTTCCCCCAATTTTCAGTTTCCCTTCAAAAAGGTCCTGCGAAACTTTAATTTTTCCGTTTATTTTCTCCTGTCCGGTTTTATCAACAATACCTTCCTGGTCGAGATAACCAAGAGATGCCTGGTAAGTAAATTTATCGGTACCTCCACCAAACGATAGGTTATGACTTTGAGTTATCCCTGTTCTGTATATCTCATCCTGCCAGTCGGTGCTTGCTCCAAGGTCTAACAATTTAGTTCCATCGGCTTTTGTATACGAGCGGAACTCACTTGCCGAGAGCATATCAAGTTTTTCACGAATTTGAGAAACTCCCATGTATCCATCATATGATAATGTACCTTCTCCTTTTGTTCCTTTTTTAGTGGTAATAATTACTACACCATTGGCACCGCGTGCTCCGTAAATTGCCGTTGAAGAGGCATCTTTAAGAATATCAATGGATTCAATATCTTCAGGATTTAAAAAGCTAAGCGGGTTTTTACTTGAGCCACTTCCATAACCGGCTGCACTTCCTCCGGTTGGTGTTATATCGGCGTTATCCAATGGAATTCCATCAACTACATACAATGGCTCCTGACCCGAACGTATTGAGTTCGATCCACGAATACGTACTGACATGCCTGTTCCGGGCTCACCACTGTTTTGAGTAATATTTACACCCGAAACTCTTCCCTGCATCATTTCAACCGGGTTGGTAGCCACACTCTTATTCATATCATCTTCGGTTAAGCGGTTGGTAGCTCCGGTAAGGTCGCTTTTGCGTTGCACACCATAACCAATGGCCACTACTTCATCGAGTTCCATTACGTCTTCCTGTAGAGCAATATTAAACAACGACTGGGTACCGATTAGCACCTCTTGTGTCTGAAATCCCACAAAAGAAAATGAAAGTATTTCTGCATCAACAGGAATATCAAGTTCAAAATTTCCATCGAAATTTGTTACCGTTCCGATGGTCGTTCCTTTTACAACCACTGATACACCTGGAATTGGTTGGCCTCCGGCATCATTAACAACACCCGAAACAGTTCTGTTTTGCTGTACCGACAAAGCGTCAATTACTTCTGTTTCACGCGCAATGGCAATTTGCCTGTCGCTAATAGTGTAAGTAAGATTAGTTTCTTCCAGTGCCTTGTCCAACACACTTTCAACAGCAACATCGTTAACTTTCACATCAACCCGTTGGTTTGGATTTACAATATCGTCGGAATAGACAATAATAAATTCACTCGATTTTTCAATTTCGTGAAACACTTGTTTAAGTGTAACATCATTCAGATGCATTGAAAATCGTGCTGTTTGCGAATAAGTGTTTGCACTAACGGCAAACATAGAAGTTAGTAGCAGGATAATAGTTAGCCTCATGATAAGGAATGTTTTTTTGACAAGCCGAGATTGCACGGCAATGCCATTCTTACAAATTTTATTCATAAATTTAAAGCGTTTAATTAAAGATGTTAATTAATTATTCTCATTGAACCGGCAGGTGGTACGAACACCTTCCGGTTCATTTTTTTAGTTAGATAGTATTGACTTGGTTTTTACATAGGCAAGAAGTTTAATTTGGTTTTACGATAAAATAATCTCCATTTTGTTGTTTTCCCCAATCGATCGGTACAAAAGCCTGAAGCACATCCAATACTTCTGAAATATCACTCTTCAGGTCGAGCTTTCCTGAAATTTTATATGTACCAAGCAGGGGATCTTTTATATGAATTTGTTTGTTGTAATATCTTTCAAGTCTTCGAACTACGCGGCTAAGATCTTGCTTATTGCAGTTGAACATCCCTTCTTTCCATGAAGTGTAACTGTCTACCTCAATATTATTTATGTAGTTAACGCCACTTTCTTTATCGAGATAGAACATTTGATTTGGAACCAGAACCATCTTATTTTTTCCTGATAATAAGCCTGATTTTTTCGATTCGATACTTACACTTCCTGTAACCAGCACGGTTTGAAACATGTGGTCATCAGGATAAGCCAACACATCAAAACTTGTTCCCAGTACCTCAACATCGGCATGTTCGGTGCGAACAACAAATGGTACATGTTCGTTATGTTCAACCTCAAAATAGGCTTCGCCAATTAGCAATACTTCACGTTGCTTTTTATCAAATACCGAGGGATATAATAATTGACTACCTGCGTTCAGCCAAACACGTGTTCCATCACTTAGGGTTACCTGCGAACTTTTTCCGTATGGTATGATAACCCGGTTTGTAACCGGCTCATTTGTTTCTTTTGATTGCTGAATAGTATCATTATCGATAATTATCTTGTTTCCCGTTGCATCATATTTTATCTCGGAATCTTTCGAATTTAATGGAATTGATTTTCCGTCGGATAGAATGATTTGGGCTTCATCAAAGTTTAGCGGCTCAGTTTCTGCAATTGTAAATTCTGTTTCTTTGTCAGCCTCGTTATAAAAATAGTAACTCAGGGCCCCGGTTGTAAAAACAAGTAAGAAAACTGCCGCATATTTAAGAATCGTTAACAGGCTGGTTCTTTTATTAACTGACTGATGTTTTACATTGTTCCATATCGAAAAGACTTCATCAAGACTTAACTCTTCATGTGAAAACCTAAAATGATCGAAAATTTCAACTGCTTCATCTATCTCTTCCTTTTTTTCGGGATGTTCCTCAATGAAAGTGTCCCAATAAAGTTCAGCATCAGAATCTGATTTCAATAACCATTGAATAAACGAGTCGTCGTTTAAAAAATCAGTAGAACTATATAATTTGTATTTATTCATTACTGCATCAACACTTTAACGTACAACAAAGGCCTTAACAATTTTGCTTCTTAAAGTTGAAAAGCGCCAAATATCAGTGGCCTCAACTATCATTATAAGACAGCACCTGCCAATGTGTTGATACTTCTTTTTAAAAAAATAACATGTTGAACAACATGTTAATGCAGATCACCAAGCCAACCGGGGGAATAGAAAAAATAAGAAGTTCGAAATCCGCTTTTTATCACTATGTATTACATTCCTAACCTTTTTAACGGCCCTGCTTATTAACGATCTGGATGATTGCTCCTCCAGATGGAGCACCTCAGCAATTTCTTTATGGCTTAAGCCAAAATAAAAACGAAGATATAGTGCCTCCTTTTGCCTGCTTGTAAGCGATTCGACTGCAGATCGGACAGCAAGCGTTTTTTTGGAGTAATTATCATTCTCGAATGCTTGCGTATCCAGCTTTTCAAAACCTACTTCAAAACGATAGTCCCCACGTTCCATCACTTGTTCAAATTTACTTGAACGAATTGTCTCACGCACAATTTTTCGCTTCAGGGAAGTAAACAAATATGCTCTTACATTGTCGGTTGGACTAAGTTTTGTCCGGGTTTGAATGAGCGTTACAAAAAGATCCTGTATACAATCCTTGATCAAAGACTTGTCGACACTAAATTTGCAACCAAATACATACAGGTCATTTACATTGGTGAGATATATTTTGGAGAGTGCTCCTTGATTTCCATCAAGAAACTCCTTCCAAAGTTTTGCATCTTCTTTTTGATTCGGATACATTTAGTTAATGATAGTTAGTGGAATACAAAGGTATGCTTTTTAAAAAGTAAAAAAAACACTACAACTGATACACATAAAACATAATGTATCCAGGACAAGTAACTACAGCGTTCAGTATGAGAAAAATACTGCCAGAATAGTACTCTATTTTAGTCGGTATTGCTGTTTTATTTCAGCACGTTCAGTTTCATCCAACGATTTCATATACCCTTTCCAGCCCGGGCACCAGTTAATGTGCCAACGCCAAAAGCGGCCGGCAAAAGATTTTGGTTTTTCATCGTACTTGGCACGAAGTGTACAATCTGCGCAATTTGATTCAGCCATGACAATTCGGTTTAAATGATTATTGATCGTTATCTTTTCCTTTTTACGAAGGTTTTTCTAACAGTTTCAAAATTTCACCAACTTTTTCATCCATTGGCAAGTGCCCGTTTATCCAGTGAATTTTTGTTCCCCGCTTTTCCATTCCTCTGAACCACGTCATCTGGCGCTTGGCAAACTGATGAATGGCTATCTCCAACTTGCTGAACATCTCATCAAAACTCAACTCTCCTATTAAATGTAGGGTCAGAAATTTATATTCAAGCCCATAATAGATCAGTTGCTCCGGTGTTAAACCTGAACCGAGCAATTTCTGCACCTCGTCCAGCATTCCTTCATCAAGTCGTTGTCTTAAGCGGGTGGTAATTCGCTGTCGGCGCATTTGCCGGTCGAAATCAATCCCAACATTCAGGCTGTTTATTTCGGGCATTTCCGAATCTTCCTGCGGGTGTTCACGATAATAATGTTCTATTTCAATGGCACGAATCGCACGTCTGTCGGTTTCCACATCGGTTTCATTGTGCAATTCAGGCTTTAAATCTTTCAGAATTTTGGTGAGTTCTTCCAGGGATTTTCCTTCCAGTTCTTTTCGCAATTCTTTATTCGGCGGAACTTCAATTAACCGGTAGTTTCGTAAAACCGCCTCCAAGTATAAACCACTGCCACCGCACAACACCGGAAATTTTCCGCGCGATTGTATCTCGTTGAAAACCTTAATAAAATCGGTCTGAAAACGATAAACGTTGTAATGCGCACCGGCATCTTCAATGTCAACCAAATGCGACGGCACTTCCACGCCATCAACAAAATAATCTTCGTAATCTTTTCCGGTGCCAAGATCCATTCCACGATATACCTGTCGTGAGTCGGCCGATATAACTTCTCCGTTTAACTGTGCGGCCAAATGTGCAGCCAATCCGGTTTTTCCGGTTGCCGTTGGGCCTAGTATTGTAACTAAATTGGTTTTCAAAATTCCCTAGTTTTAGCCACAAAATAACAAAATATAAGTGGCTTATCCATTTTTCAATTACTTTTTAAATTATTTAAAAAACCATCTCTGTTTTTATAAATCATTGTCGTAATATTTATCTTTGATGCCATTATACGAAAAAACCAGAGAATGATAAAAGAAGCATGTGTTGAATCGTTAAAAGAAGCCTTGCTTGCTGAAGAGAAAGGCGCCAATCGAATTGAGTTATGTGCAGATTTGGCCCATGACGGACTCACTCCAACTTTTGGTTTGATGAAAAGAACCGTGGCTGCCCTAAAGATTCCGGTAATGGTTATGGCACGACCACGTGCCGGCGATTTTGTTTATTCGGATGTTGAACTGGTACAAATGAAAGTGGCCATTAATTACGCCAAAGAAGCAGGCGCTGCGGGCATCGTGTTAGGCTTGTTAACGAAGGAGAATCAAATTGATGTGGAACACACTAAAATGCTGGTTGAATATGCACAACCGCTGGAAGTTACTTTTCATAAAGCAATCGACGAAATGGACGATCCGGTAGAAGGCGTACGCGTTTTAAAAACCATCCCCAATATTAAACGCATTCTTAGCTCGGGCGGCAAAGCCACAGCGTTTGATGGACAGGAGGTAATCCGCAAAATGATTGCCGAAGCAGAAGGAAGAATTACCATTCTGGTTGCCGGAAAAGTAACTAATGAAAACGTTAACGAAATTCAGCAGCTTACGGGCACAACTGAATTACACGGCCGTAAAATTGTTGGCGACCTGACATTATAGAAATTTATTCAAACAAAACCTAAATAATCGAACTATGAAAAAATTACTGGTACTACTTCCGGTGTTTCTGGCATTCATGGTAAATGCCCAGTTGGAACATGAAATTACCGGCTACGAGTGGCCAACCGATCAGGCAGTGCTGGATAAACTGGAAGAATGGCAGGATTTGAAATTTGGATTACTGATGCACTGGGGAGCCTACAGTCAGTGGGGAATTGTGGAATCGTGGTCGATTTGCCCCGAGGATTACGGGTGGTGCGAACGCAAAAAAGGAAGTAATCCCAACGATTATTTCACCTACAAAAAGGAATATGAAAACCTGAAATTGTCGTTTAACCCAACCGGTTTTAATCCGGATGACTGGGCAAAAGCAGCTGCCGATGCCGGAATGAAATACGTGGTTTTTACCACAAAACACCACGACGGTTTTTGTATGTTCGACTCGAAATACACCGATTATAAAATTACCAGTCCCGAGTCTCCGTTTAGCTCGAATCCAAAGGCAAATGTTACCAAAGAAATTTTTGATGCTTTCCGCAACGAAGGATTGTGGGCAGGTGCCTATTTCTCGAAACCCGACTGGAACAGCCCCTTCTATTGGGATCCTAAATTCCCGCCGCTGGATAGAAACGTAAATTACGATCCACGACTTTATCCTGAAAAATGGAACAAGTTTGTGGATTTCACGCACAACCAGATTATGGAGCTAATGAGCGATTACGGAAAAATCGACATCCTGTGGCTCGATGGCGGCTGGGTTTGCAAACAATCGGATGAGGCTTTGGAAGAATATTATGAGGGTCGCCATGCCGAAGCCCCGGGAGGTTTTATTAAAAACCGCGTAATCGATCAGGATATAAAAATGGATGAGCTTGCTGCCAAAGCCCGCGAAAAACAACCCGGATTAATTGTAGTTGACCGTGCGGTGAAAGGACCGAACCAAAACTACCTGACACCGGAAAATAAGGTACCGGAGACGCAACTTCCTTACCCATGGGAAAGCTGTATTATTGCCGGTGGCGGCTGGTCGTGGGTGCCGGATGCAACATTCATGACACCAAAACAAGCCATTCATATGTTGATTGATATTGTGGCAAAAGGCGGAAACCTGTTGTACAATATTGCTCCCGGCACCGATGGGAGATGGCCCGAAGGAGCTTACGAATTACTGGCTGCCATGGGCAACTGGATTGACGTAAACGGAGAAGCCATCTACTCAACACGCGCCATTCCGCCATATAAAACCGACAATATTTGTCTGAGTCAGCAAAAAGATACAAAAGCAGTTTATGCGCTATATCTTGAAGAAGAAGACGGTAGCGGTCTTCCTGAGACATTTACGGTAAAAGGAATAAAAGCGGCTAAAAATGCCAAACTTACGCTGCTGGGTGCCAAAGGCAACCTAAAGTGGCAAAACACCAACGATGGGGTACAAGTTACCATCCCTTCCGGCATTCGGAAAAACCTGCCTTGCGATTTAGCCTGGGTTGTAAAAATATCGGTGATAGAATAAGACAATTCTTTTACAATGTTTTGAATGTAGATCTTCAAGGTTTTAAAAACCTTGAAGGTCTTGAAACAAACCGCACGGAAACGGAAAAAACGAGGCGGACATGGCATTTTACGCCATAGTGTGGCATTCCCGGATGTTTTTTCTGATTTACAGCCGGTACAATTGCTCCTCTGATCGGGTTTTCAAGTTTCCAGCCCGTACAATTACATTTTCAGACGGTACAATTACATTTTCAAACGGTACAATTACATTTCTGATCGGGTTCTTGCATTTCCTGATGGTACAATCGCACTTCCGGATGGTTTTTGGCATTTTCAGGCAGTACAATTTCTTTTCCGGCCGGTACAAATGCTTTTCTGATCCGGCCGATGCGTTTCCTAAAGGTTTTGTGGCAAATCAGCGAAAATCTGTCCAAGCCGTGTTATCAGCGTTCACCCTTTTCATCACTTTACCCCTACATTAACAATCCCTCGTCACATATGCTCTACAACATATTTTCTAAAAATTTGCTCTATTTTCGCGCCCTTTAATTGCACGAACAATTAAACGAATAGTCTTTTTGAATTTTTATTGATAATCCCCCGGAACGAGACTTCTGGAGAATACAAAACCATCTTCTCCAACCAGCCATAGTGCTGGGGTCTCCCACCTTCCGGGTTTTTCCACACCAGAAAACAAGTAGAAAGAATGAAGTTTGAATTTAAATTTATAGATAAGAAGCAGGGAAGCATAAAAGACGATATCCTTTCGGGATTAACCGTTGCACTGGCACTGGTACCCGAGGCGGTGGCTTTTAGTTTTGTGGCAGGCGTGTCGCCAATTGTTGGATTGTACGGTGCGTTTATGATGGGACTGATCACTTCCATATTTGGAGGCCGCCCCGGAATGATATCGGGAGCAACAGGAGCGATGGCCGTTGTAATGGTTAGCCTGGTACAACAGGGTAACGCCATGGGTGACGGACAAGGTTTGCAATACCTGTTTGCCACATTAATTCTGGCCGGAACGATACAGGCACTTTTTGGCTTTTTCAAACTCGGAAAGTTTATTCGACTGGTGCCTCACTCGGTAATGATGGGCTTTGTAAACGGATTGGCCATTGTCATTTTCCTGTCGCAGCTGAATATGTTTAAAGCCGGTGGCGAATGGTTAAGCGGAACGCCTTTGTACACCATGCTTGGGCTGGTTGGCCTAACCATGGCGATAATGGTTCTTCTCCCAAAACTAAGTAAGGCAATTCCTGCGGCGTTAGTCGGAATTTTGGTGGTTACTGCCATTGTAATTTTCGGTAATATTGAAACGGAAACAGTACGGAGTTTTATTCAAAGTGGTGGCGGCGACAGTATTAAAGCCGGCCTGCCTACGTTTGATGTACCTGTTATTCCATTCAATCTTGAGACCTTAAAATTGATCTTCCCATTTGCACTGATACTTGCAGCAGTTGGACTGATAGAATCTTTAATGACACTGAACCTGGTTGACGAGCTAACCGAAACACGTGGTAGCGGAAACCGCGAAGCTGCGGCACAGGGATTGGCCAACATTGTTAACGGATTTTTTGGAGGAATGGGCGGTTGTGCCATGATCGGGCAAAGTATCATCAATATAAAATCGGGTGGACGTGGCCGTTTATCGGGTATTGTTGCAGCTGTAATGTTGCTGGTTTTTATTTTGTTCGCCTCATCGTACATTGAAATGATTCCGATTGCAGCGCTGGTTGGTGTGATGTTTATGGTGGTAATTGGCACCTTTGCCTGGAGTACTTTTAACATCATCAATAAAATTCCGGTTTCCGATCTTATCGTAATCATTCTGGTTACCGGACTTACCGTGGTTTTCGATCTTGCCATTGCAGTACTGGCAGGTGTTGTGGTTTCGGCGCTGGTATTTTCGTGGGAAAACGCCAAGCGTATTCGTGCCCGCAAAAGTGTTGACGAGCACGGCATTAAACACTACGAAATTTTTGGCCCTCTGTTTTTTGGATCCACTGCACTTTTCCAAAGTAAGTTTGATGTGCAGAACGATCCGAATGAGGTTATCGTTGATTTTAAAGAGTCGCGTATTGCCGATCAGTCGGCAATTGAAGCCATTAATAAACTGGCCGAGCGTTATCAAAAAGCAGGTAAAACAATCCACCTTCGCCACCTAAGCCACGATTGTATTAAACTGGTGAAAAAAGCAGAAGCTATTTGCGATGTAAATGTAGTGGAAGATCCGAATTATTTTGTGGCCATCGACCACTACAACAAGTTAATTAAGTTGCAGGCGAAATTGAATGAAAATGCAACCTCGTAAAAATTACGAACGCTGATTACAAAGATTCTTCTGATTTTCACAGCAAAAAAAGGATCCGATCCCTCAGAGAGATCGGATCCTTTTTTATAATTTTAATTCAGCGAAATTCTGCTAAATCAGTGTTATCTGCGTTCCATTTTCTTTCGGCTCTGAAAATGTTTCGAGTCACCCCATTCGCCATAACCAATTTCCGAACCGGCCATATGAATTCTTGCCTCCAGACAATTACGGCACAATTCAGCATCCTCATCCAAACAGGGTTTATTTTCGTAAAGTTGATATTCTTCGCGGTACGCCGTTGGCGTTAAATTCGGCATAATTACATTGGCACCAATGGCCAGTGCTTTTTCACGTCCTGCCGGATCAATGGCCTGCAACGCGGTGGCAGCAGCAATATTAATATCGGGCATTAACAAGCGTAAAACAGCAATCATATTCAGGGCCAGATCAAAACGTTCCTGCTTTGTTTTTAGCAGGTGACGATATTGATATAAAGGCGTGTCCTCATGCTCGAGATAAGGTCCCATTCCACACATATCAATATCGAGTTTTTTGAAAAACAAAAGATCATCGGCCAGGTGTTCGTAGGTTTGAAATGGCAGGCCGATCATTATTCCTGTTCCAACTTGATAGCCGGTTGTTTTTAAACTACCAAGTGCTTCGATTCTCCGTTCAAACGAATGCGTATCATTATCAGGATGTATCTTGTAGTAAAGTTCGCGGTTCGATGATTCGATGCGCAACAAATAACGGTGTGCACCGCTTTCGAACCAGCGACGATAGGTTTCCATGCTTTGCTCTCCGCAACTTAGGGTAATTCCCAACTCACCGTTCGAAATCTGCTTGATTTTTTTCAGCAAATCATCAACCCGTTTTATAAATGCCGGCGACGATAATTCGCCCGATTGCAACACCACCGAAGCAAAACGATTTTCCCAGGCAAAACGGCACGATTCCAAAATCTCTTCATCGCTCACGTCGTAGCGAAGAACTTTGTCGTTTCCTTTACGAATGCCGCAATACAAACAGTCTTTGGCGCAAATATTCGAAAACTCCACCAAACCACGGAAATAGACTTTATTCCCCGTTTCTTTTACCTTCACCTCCTGTGCCCGCTTTAAAAGTGCGGTGCGCTCTTCACCTGTGGTTTTTAGTAATTGTATGATTTCCTGTTTATCCAAACCAACTATTTTGAGCCACAAAAATATGCTTTTCTGTGCAATAAAGCTCAAGAACGAAACGGTATGTTATGTTTTAGAACAACGTTGCATAACATTAGCACATTACAACATTTCTCATGTTAGTCAATGGAAATTAAATTTACTTTTGTAGCTACAATCCTGCGGGAAGGCCACGGCTGACTTTAGGGAGAACAAGGCAAAAACAAAAAGACAAAGTTGAGATCAGCTTTGCTGGGCGAATTGAAAATCGGCCACAGCCAAATCCCGACTTAAACGTCGGGTGCAAAAGTCTTTCAATTCCTTTATCTCCATTATTTCCCGCAGAATTTAATTGATTAACTGAGTATGCAGTATTCTCATTACTAAGTACTCAAATCTCAATACTAAAAATGAAACGACTGGGTTTTGTGGGCATAATAATTGAAAACCGCGAGAAGTCTTCGGGAAGCGTAAACCAGGTTCTTAGTCAATATTCTGAACTTATTCTGGCACGCACCGGCCTGCCCAATGCAAGAGAAAACTATTCCGTTATTACACTGGTAATTGATGCCACAACCGATGAACTGGGCCAATTAACCGGAAAACTGGGAAACATTCCGGGTGTATCTGTAAAATCAGGACTTGCAAAAAAATAGAAGAATAAAAACCGATCTTTTAACTCATAAAGAAATATGTACAACGTACCTGCCGATTTTATTAACGAAACAAAAGTTTGGGAAACACTGGAGCAAAACAAAAATCCCGAACCCGCACAAATTAAAGAAGTGTTGACCAAAGCTGCCGAAATGAAAGGTTTAAACCTGGCCGATGTAGCAATTTTAACTTCGATCAGCGATCCGGAGATGCTGGCCGACCTTTTTAATACAGCCAACACCGTTAAAGAAACCATTTATGGCAAACGTCTGGTATTGTTTGCGCCACTTTACATTTCGAATTTATGCGCAAACGAATGTTTGTACTGCGCTTTCAGGGCAACAAATAAAGAAATCGACCGCCATGCACTTTCGCAGGAACACATTGCCCGCGAAACAGAAGTGCTCATCAACCAGGGACATAAGAGAGTCTTGCTTGTGGCCGGCGAATCCTATCCGAAAAAAGGATTTGATTATGTATTGGAAGCGATTAGAAGCGTTTACAGTGTTAAAAATGAACATGGCGAAATTCGCCGGGTGAATATAAATGTGGCTCCGCTCACCGTTGACGAATTCAAACAGGTAAAAGCAGAAGGTATTGGTACCTACCAGATCTTCCAGGAAACCTACCACCGCGAAACCTACCAAAAAGTACACGTTGGCGGTAAAAAACGCGATTACAACTGGCGAGTATGGGCTTTGCACCGCGCCATGGAAGCCGGTATCGATGATGTAGGAATTGGTGTGCTGTTTGGCCTGTTTGACTATCGTTTTGAAATTATGGCAATGATGCAGCATATTTTTGAGCTGGAAGATAAATTTGGTGTTGGCCCGCACACCATCAGTGTTCCGCGTATGGAACCGGCAACCAACAGCGATATGGCATCGCACCCGCCATTTCCGGTTTCGGATATCGATTTCCGTAAGATTGTGGCCATTCTTCGATTGGCAGTTCCTTACACCGGAATTATCATGTCGACACGCGAAACCGCCAAAATGCGCCGCGATACTTTTGCATTGGGCGTGAGCCAGATTTCAGCGGGAAGTAAAACCAATCCCGGAGGTTATGAAGAAGCCAATGAAATCTCAGGCCAGTTTAGTCTTGGCGATCACCGTCCGCTGGATGAAGTGATTCGCGATGTGGCATCAATGGGTTACATTCCGTCGTTCTGCACAGCCTGTTATCGTATGGGTAGAACAGGTCAGGATTTTATGGATTTGGCAAAACCGGGCGACATTCGTTTGCACTGTGCTCCAAATGGTCTGAGTTCTTTTAAAGAATATTTACAGAATTATGCATCGCCGGAAACCCGTGAAATTGGCGACCAGCTAATTCGTGAAACCATTGCAGGAATGAGCGGCATAGCAAAACAACGCGCTGAAAAACTTTTAAACCGCGTAACAGCCGGACGCGATGATGTTTATTGTTAAAACAGCCGCACCGTGATTCGCAGGATTTGCCTGATTACCTGATTCCTTAATTAATTGTATTTTAGTGGGTAAACTTGTGGCTCAGCAAATACAATTATGGAATTTGAAGAATTAACGCACAGAATTATCGGGTGCGCCATGCAGGTACACCGAACTTTGGGAAATGGTTTTCAGGAAGTAATCTACCAAAGGGCATTGGCACTTGAATTTGATCACGAGGGAATTGAGTACCATAGAGAAAAAGTAATGTCGATATATTACCGCGATTTAGAAATTGGCAAACGTAGGGTAGATTTTTTTGTTGAGAATAAAATCATGGTAGAATTAAAAGCAGTTATAAATCTTGAAGAGGTGCATTTAGCTCAGGCAATGAATTATCTGGAGGCTTACCATATGAAAATTGGTCTTCTTATAAATTTTGGCAGTAAGAGTTTAACATTTAAACGTGTTCACAATAACAAAATCATGTAATCCTTCAATCAAGCAAATCATGGTCAAAACAAGAGAAGAAAGTGACTTTATTGGAAAGAAACAAATCCCTGCCGCTGCGCTTTGGGGCATTCATACAGCTCGCGCGGTAGAGAATTTCCCCATCTCGGGGCAGCGTGTTCATCCGGAGCTTATTAAAGCTTACGGCGAGGTAAAACTGGCCTGCGCACAAACCAATAATACACTCGGATTTTGGGGAGATAAAACAAAAGCTGAAGCCATTGAAAAGGCCGCTTTTGAAATGAGCCAGGGTTTGCTGAATGAACACATTTTGGTAGATGCCATGCAAGGCGGAGCAGGAACTTCTACCAATATGAATGTAAATGAAGTACTGGCTAACCGTTCCCTGCAAATTCTTGGAAAAGAGTTGGGCGATTATGCCACCATTTCTCCGCTTGATGATATCAATCTGCACCAAAGTACAAACGACACCTACCCTACGGCACTTAAAATTGCTGCCATACGTTTATTGCGCGAACTGGAACAACATGTGCTGAAACTTCAGGAGGCTTTTCAGCAAAAAGAGAAGGAATTTGCGCACATCGTAAAAATTGGCCGTACACAATTGCAAGATGCAGTTCTCACAACGTTAGGCCGTGAAATGAGCGCCTATGCTGAAGCTTTGAATCGCGATCGCTGGCGCATATATAAATGCGAAGAACGATTGCGCGTGGTAAATCTTGGTGGAACAGCTATCGGCACCGGACTTGGTGCACCAAAACAGTTTATTTTTAGGGTTGTCGACAAACTACGCGAAAACACCAACATTGGCCTGGCTCGTAGTGAAAATCTGATAGACGGAACACAAAACGCGGATGTATTTGTAGAAGTGTCAGGCATATTAAAAGCATGTGCTGTTAATTTACTAAAGATCAGCAACGACCTTCGTTTGCTGTCGAGTGGTCCGCATGCCGGACTGGGAGAAATTAATCTTCCGCAACTTCAGGCGGGTTCGTCGATTATGCCGGGAAAAGTAAATCCGGTTATTCCGGAAGCTGTGGCACAGGCCGCCATAAAAGTTATGGGCAATGATCAGGTGATAGCACAAGCATGTAGCGCCGGAAATCTCGAACTCAATCAGTTTATGCCACTTATTGCCCACACCTTTCTTGAGTCGATTGATTTACTTAAAAATGCCTGTAAATTATTCAGCGAAAGATGTGTTTCAGGTATAACCGCCAATGAAGGGGTTTGCCGGACGCATGTAAATAACTCAACCGCGGTTATTACCGCGATTGTTCCTGCGATTGGTTACGAGCGTTGTTCCGAAATCATAAAACTGAGTAAAAACAGCGGCTTATCCATTAAGGAAGCAGCCTTAAAATCAGGGCATTTAACTGCCGACGAGTTTGATCAATTGATCACTCCCGAAGCAGTTTGCCGCCTGGGCAACTAAACCTTAACATTTTTAACAACACATTAACATACTCTTAACTACCTGTATTCATGATACTTACTCAGCTCATGAAGAATAAAGACTGATTTATCTCATTCTCTGCTTGCTTTTGATCTTTTTAGTTATTAATATTGAGTCTAAATAAACATAGAGACAAATAAATTACTTTAATAACTAAAATTTTGAATCATGAAGAAAGTATTATTTCTATTAGCGTTCGTTGCAGTTTACGGTGTATCATTAGCAATGACTGAAGCAACAGTTGTTACCAACGATGAAATCGTTCAGGTTGTAGACAACGCAGAGAAAGTAGAGAAAGAAAAAGAAGCTAGCAAGAAAGCCACAAAGTCTGAAGCAAAAGCTGACGGATGTTCAGGAACTGATGCAAAAGCGAAAGCAAAAGCTGACGGTTGCTCAGGTGAGAAATCAGCTGAAAAGAAAAGTGACTGCAGCAAAACCTGCGGTGGCGAAAAATCAGGTAAATCATAGTTGATTACCATTCATAAACAAAAGTCGTTCATTAATTACTGAGCGACTTTTTTTTTTAAGCCAGGCTCATATAAACAGGTACAGCTATAATCATCCTCCGGCTTCCTTCGGCAGCCACCTCCATAAAAAGGATTGACCAATTAGGGATCACCCGTAAAATCCGGTGGAATAAAAATTTTATAGAAGCAAGAGAAGAACTGTAACTTTCTGCCTGCCGGCGGCTTTCATCTTTGCCCCCGACGAAATGTCGGGATTTCCGCTTTGCTCCAACTTGAAGCAAAGA